>CALFEM010000327.1 GCA_937950105.1 uncultured Alphaproteobacteria bacterium
ACGAGATGCCTAAGTGACTGGAGTTCAGACGTGTGCTCTTCCGATCTGAGTGGATAAGTCTGGTTGACGTTGATGGTGACGATACCGCGCGCCACCACGTCGAACAGCGCGTTGGCGCTGGCAACCAGTTCGTCCCGCTTGGCGATGTAGGTGAAGAGTGTCGGCCGCGTCGCGTACAGCGAGCCCTTGGTGGCGAGCAACCCGAGATCGAAGCCCTCGATCTTGCCGGAGGCATTGCCGAACGACACCCACAGCCCGCGCGGCTTCAGGCAGTCGAGCGACCCCGGATAGGTGTCCTTGCCGATGCCGTCGTAGACGACGTCGCAGCCCTTGCCGCCGGTGAGTTCGCGCACCCGCTCGACGAAGTTCTCGCGACGGTAGTTGATCACGTGCGTGCAGCCGGCGGCGCGGGCCTGCTCCGCTTTCTCGTCCGAGCCGACCGTGCCGATGATGGTGGCACCGAGGTGGCGCGCCCACTGGCAGGCGATGAGGCCGACGCCTCCCGCCGCGGCGTGGAACAGCAGCGTCGTCTCCGGACCGACCTTGAACGTGCGCAGCAGCAGGTACTCGGCGGTCATGCCCTGCAGCATCATCGCCGCCGCCGTCTGGTAGGGGATGGCGTCGGGCAGCTTCACGACACGCTCGGCCGGGATGATGCGCTCCTCGGCATAGGCGCCGATCGGATTGGCGTAGGCGACGCGATCCCCCGGCTCGAGCCCCGTGACGCCGGCACCGACCGCGAGCACCTCGCCCGCCCCTTCCATGCCGATCACGGCCGGCAGCGCGGCCAGCGGGTAGCTGCCGCTGCGGTGGTAGACGTCGATGTAGTTGAGGCCGACGGCATGATGGCGGATGCGGATTTCGCCCGGCCCCGGCGCGCCGACATCGACCGCCTCCCAGCGCATCGCCTCGGGTCCGCCGTACTGGTGGATGCGGATGGCGTGGACCATGGCAAATCTCCCTGAACTCCCGGCCGGACCGGCTCGCCAGCACGCGTGGCAACACTTTGGAAAGCCGAATCGGCCGAACCATCGGCTCTCGGGCAACGTGCGTGCGGCAACTTGTGCTCGCCACCGTGATCTGCCTTGAGCGTGCCACGCATGCCTTCTATGGGCACGGACGAGGGTTCACAAGGGGCTCAACGGATGCCGTTCGCCATATCACGCCGCGCGCTCCCGTGCCGCGCAGCCGCGCTCGCCGCCACCGTCGCGGCCGCAGCGCTCGTCTCGGCGTGCGCGTCTCCGGAGCCGCCCCAGGTTGCATCGGGCAGCATGTCGTGCCTCGACGACAGCCCGCATTGCATCGCGCAGCGCCAGACCGCCTTGCGCCACCTCGTAACGCGCAGCGACCGCCACTGGGTGCGCGACCGCGCCAGCGTCGATTCGTATGCCTCCGGCGTGCGGCTGTTCGCGTTCAAGACCAAGAAGAAGGACCTGACCTGCGACGAGTTGCAGGCGGCACGGCGCGAGGCCGATAGCGCCGATGTCGTACTGCGTGGACCCGAGGGCCGCCGGCTCACGCCCGCGCAGCTTTCGCGCGGTTCGATGTTCGCCGCCGAAGTTTCGCGCGAGCTTTCGCGCGAGCAGGCCCGCCGCTGCCGGCGCGGTTAGAGTCCGGCAGCTCCGCGCGACGGTAGCTGCACAGCGCTTCATCTCCCGCGTCGGGATGGGGCAGAGCGGCGCTCAGTGCGCCGACGCCAGCGGCAGTTCACCGATGGCCATGCGCGGCACCGCGTTCGATACCGCAGCCGTCGCAGCACCGGACTGCGCCGCGTCCGTCGCCGGAGCGCGATCGAGCATCCAGTCGGTCACGGCCGCGCCGACCCACATCGAGACGAGCGCCAGGAACCCCGTCAGCGCGAACACCGAGCTGCCGGTCACGGCGGCGCCGACAGCACAACCGCCGGCCAGCATGGAGCCGAAGCCCATCAGCGTTGCGCCGGTCAGATAGCGCGCCATGCTGGAGCCGCCGTGATAGCCCTCGAGTTTGAAGTCGCGCGCCAGGATCGAGGCGACGAACGAGCCGGCGAACACGCCGGGGATCAAGCCGACATCGAAGCCGAGCGGAATCGAGGGCGCGTTGATGAGCCCCATCAAGGTGTCGGCCGACGGTCCGGTGAAGCTGATGCTCTTGACGGTGATGGGCTCGAACGAGACCTGCGCGACGAGATAGGTGACGAGCCAGCTCGCGGCGATCATCACGCCGACGCCGAAGGCACCGGCGCGCACCCAAAGGCCGACCTTGTTGCGCACTGCGAGCCACAGGCCGCCGGCCAGCAGCAGCAGACCAACAGCGAGGCCGAAACCGGAGCCGGCGCCCAGCGCCGACAGCACATCGCGCGCCGAACCGCCATCGATGACCCAGAGGTTGCCGAGCGCTTCGCGCGCGGGCGACAGCGCGCCACGCAGCGACGCCTGCGCCACCAGCGTCAACACGAGCCCCGAAACCAGCGCGCGCAGGTTGCCGGTTGCCGACAGCACCAGCAGCCGGCTGGCGCAGCCGCGCGCCATGATCATGCCGACGCCGAACATCAAGCCGCCGATGATGGCGCCGGAGAGCGAGCCCTGCCCGGCGAGCTGGCGCGCCTCCTTCACGTCGAGCGCCCCGGCGACGATCAGCCCCTGCGTC
Organism: uncultured Alphaproteobacteria bacterium; assembly: GCA_937950105.1. Lineage (GTDB taxonomy): Bacteria > Pseudomonadota > Alphaproteobacteria > Rhizobiales > Hyphomicrobiaceae > JAEUMD01. Next base: position 2,629 of record CALFEM010000327.1, read on the forward strand.
ACGGCGATGGCCGCGGCGAAGGCGATCAGCCAGATGGCGAGCTTCGGCCCGGCCTCGCCGCGCGAGGTTTCGATGGCGGCGGCACGGAAGCAGAACTTGCTGCGCTGCGCGAACGCACCGAACGCCAGACCGATGGCGAGACCGGCCATCGCCAGCACCGCGCCGTCACCATAGCTTTCGACCAATCCAGACAGTGTCACGACAGGCTCTCCCGAAGCGGCCCGGCATGGCCGGATCGCGGACATCGCAGACGTCTCGCGACAACACGGCTCCACGCGGCCGAAAAACTTGCTCTCGATCAACAGGGAACATAGCGGGCGCAGTTCCGTCTGTGACGCCTGCACAAAGAGCGTGGGTACCCGCTGCACCGCATTACGCTGCTACGAACATTCGAAGACGATGATGCTGATATGCGCCGCGCTGAAATTTGATCTCGCTCAAAGTGCGCCAGCACGTCCCATCTTGCGGGACGCCGCCGATTCACGTTCGCGCCGAAGGAGCGCAAACGATCGGGGCGCGCTCCCTACCCCCTACTCCCTACTCTGCAGCACGCGGCCCGCGATGGCGTCGAGCTTGGCCACCAGTGTGGCATCGCGCACGTCGCGGCGGGTGATGATGGCCATATCGAGCGCACGGTCGGAGCCGAGCGGACAGGCCGGATGCTGCTTCGGGAAGTTGCGCGCGAGGTTGAGGATCAGGCGCTGCGCCTTCTCGCTGTTGCCCTTCATCACGCGAATGATGGAGGCGATGTCGACGTCGGAGTGGTCCTCGTGCCAGCAATCGAAGTCCGTCACCATGGCGACGGTCGCGTAGCAGATCTCCGCCTCGCGGGCGAGCTTGGCTTCCGGCATGTTGGTCATGCCGATGACGTCGCAGCCCCACGACCGGTAGAGCAGGCTTTCGGCGCGGGTCGAGAACTGCGGACCTTCCATGACGAGATACGTGCCGCCCTTCGAGACCTCGATGCCTTCCGCCTTGGCCGCCTCGAAGCAGGCGTCGGCGAGCAGCGGGCTGACCGGATCGGCCATGGTGACGTGGGCGACGAGACCGGGGCCGAAGAACGACTTCTCACGCGCGAAGGTGCGGTCGATGAACTGGTCGACGACGACGAAATGACCGGGCGGATAGTGCTCCTTGAGTGAACCGCACGCCGAGATCGAGACGAGGTCGGTGACACCTGCGCGCTTCAGCGCGTCGATGTTGGCGCGGTAGTCGATGTGCGTCGGGGACACGCGGTGGCCGCGTCCGTGGCGCGGCAGGAAGCGGATCGGCAGCCCGTCGATCTCGGCGAACAGGATCTCGTCCGACGGCTCACCCCACGGGCTTTCGACTCTCTCCCAGCGCGGGTTCTCGATGCCCGGGAGATCGTAGAGACCGCTGCCGCCGATGAAGCCGAGTACGGATTGCGTCATTCTTCGTCATCCTCGCCGTCGTTGGACTGTTCCTCGTCGCCGTCGCCGCCTGCATCCCCTGCGTTGGCAGATGCGCAGAGCTCGAGCGTCCGCGCCACGAACGCCGCGAAGTTCGGGTGCTGCGCCTGCCCTGCCTCGACGATGCTTTCCGGCGAACGCAGCGGTCGCGCGAGAAAAGCCGCGGCCTGCTCGCGGAACGCGTCGAACGCCGGTTGCCGCAGGTTCTCCTCGTCCCGCACGAAGCGGCCGAGCGAGGCGAACCACCAGTAGCCTTGAGCCAGCGCCTCGACGAGAGAGGTGGCGTCACCGGCGATGACGGCGATGCCCTCGCCCTCGGAGCCGAGGAACACCACCGGCGGCGCACGATCGCCGAGTTCGGGATAGCGCCAGAGGCAATAGAGCCCGCCGGTCGCGTCGACGCCGACCAGATCGAACGTGTGGCCGCCATCACGCCAGGCGGGCGCGCCGAACCAGTAGTCGAGCGTCACCGGCCAGTCGACCTCGGTGCGCACGCGGAACTCGATCTGGAAGGGTCCGTGCTCGGCGTCCTGCCGCCGCAGAAACTCGAGGGCATCGGTAGTCAAGCGACCGCTCCCCCTGTTGCCCGGACCACGACGCCATGCGACGACCCATAACGAGAAAAGGCCCCGCGAGCGAGGCCTTTTCGTAAGTTCGGAATTTCGTTGCGGGCGTCAGTGGAACTTCGCCCACAGGCGGCGCTTGCCGATGTAAAGCAGGATGGTCGTCACCAGCAGGTACAGCATGACCTGCCAGCCGATGCGCTTCCTCTGGTCGAGCGACGGATCGGCCGCCCACGACAGGAAGGCCGCCACGTCACGTGCGTTCTGCTCCTGCGAGGCCTTCGCGCCGGCCGTCTCGGCGTAGGTCACCGGGCCGCCGTCGAGCACGTTCGGCATGGCGATCTGGTTGCCCGGAAACGCCGTGTTGTAGTTCATGCCGTCGGCGACGACGACATCCTTCGGCGCCTCGTGATAACCGGTCATCAGCGCGTAGAGATAGTCCGCGCCGCCTTCCTGGTAGCCCTTGCCGATGTCGGCCATCATCAGGAAGATGTGCTTGTACCACGGCGCCGTGTTGTGGACGTTGCGGGCGCGCGTGATGAGCGAGAGGTCCGGCGGCAGCGCACCGTTCTGCGCCGCGCGGGCCTCGTTCTCGTTCTTGTAGGGGCCGAGGATCGGATCGGCGAGGCGCGCCGGCCGCTCGAACATCTTGCCCTCGTCGTTGGGGCCGTCGACGATCTTGTTCGGCCACTCGGCGGCGAGCGCCTTGACGGCCTCCTCCGGGAACTGCGGGCCACCCGGCTCGGCGAGCGAGCGGAAGGCGACGCGGCTGAGGCCGTGGCAGGAGGCGCAGACCTCCTTGTAGACCTGGAAGCCGCGCTGCAACTGCTGCGGGTCGTACTGGCCGCGGAAGCCGGCGAACGTCCACGGCTGCTTCTCGATGTGGTGCGCGCCACCGCCGCCGGCGATGCCGGCGGCAGGGGCGGTGATCGCGAGGCCGAGCGCCAGAGCGGCGAGGCGGAGCGATTTGGTCATCGTCTTGGTCATCGGTCGATTTTCCCTATCGTCTGCCAGCTCAGCGCTTCTCGGGCGCGTGTGCCGCACCCGCGGCCGCCGGTGCACCACCGCCCGAACCCGGACCGAGCACGTCCTCGGTGATGGAGCGCGGCAGCGGCTTCGGCGTCTCGATGATGCCGACGACCGGCATGATGACGAGGAAGAACGCGAAGTAGTAGACGGTGAAGACGCGCGTCCACGTCACGTAGGGCTCCTCGGCCGGCATGGCGCCAAGATAGCCGAGCGCCAGGCAGGTGAAGACGAACGCCCAGAAGAACCACTTGAAGATCGGGCGGTACTTCGCCGAGCGCACGCGCGCGGTGTCGAGCCACGGCACGAACGCCAGCACGGCGATCGACGCGAACATGACGATGACGCCGCCGAGCTTGTCGGGGATGGCGCGCAGCATCGCGTAGAACGGCAGGAAGTACCACTCGGGCACGATGTGCGGCGGCGTCACCAGCGGGTTGGCCTCGGTATAGTTGTCCGGATGGCCCAAATAGTCGGGCAGGAAGAACACGAACCAGGCGAACAGGATCAGGAACGCGAACATGC
>CALFEM010000328.1 GCA_937950105.1 uncultured Alphaproteobacteria bacterium
CGGCTACGAGAAGGCGCTGGCGGACGCCCGCACCCGCGCCGGCGGCATGGCCAAGGACACGCGCGACAAACTCGCCGCCGAGGTCGATGCCGAGCGCCAGCGCGTCGACGCGCAGGTGCACGCCAAGATCGCCGAGGCCGAGAAGGCCATCGCCGCCACCAAGACCAAGGCCATGTCGAGCATCGGCGAGATCGCCAGCGACATCGCCGGCTCCGTCGTCGGCAAGCTGACCGGAGCCGATGCCTCGGCGGACGAAGTCCGCCAGGCGCTCCAGAAGACCGCGGGCAAGTGAGGACCTGACCATGACCAATCCCGCCAATCCCGAATTCTGGGTTCTGATCTCCTTCATCGGCTTCATCGCCATGATGATCTACTTCGGCGTGCCCGGCATGATCACCAAGGCGCTGGATGCCCGCGCCGACGCCATCCGCAAGGAACTGGACGACGCGCGCAAGCTGCGCGAGGAAGCCCAGCAGTTGCTCGCCGACTACCAGAAGAAGAGCAAGGAAGCCGAGGACGAGGCCAAGAGCATCATCGACGCCGCCCGCCGCGAGGCCGAGGCGCTCGCCGCCGAGACGCGCAAGTCGCTCGCCGAGCAGGTCGCGCGCCGCTCGAAAATGGCCGAGGACAAGATCGCCCGCGCCGAGGCACAGGCCCTCGCCGAGGTGCGCGGCTCCGCCATCGACGCCGCCATGGCCGCCGCCGAGAAGATTCTCGCCGGCCGCCTGCAGGGCTCGGGCGACACGCTCATCAAGCAGAGCCTCGCCGACATCAAGGGCAAGCTGAACTGATCTTGCGGGGCGGATACGCGCCGGAGCTGTAGCTAACGCGAAAAGATCAAGGCCGGGAGACACGTCTCCCGGCTTTTTTTGCTTGCTCCGGCTCCGGGGGTCGTCGCCCCCTATCTCACGTCATGCCGGCGAAGGCCGGCACCCACGCCAGTCGCAGTGCGCCCTATACGCCGAGCCAGCTTCTACAGACTCCTTTCGACGTCGAAGGCGTGCTGGATAGAATACTGGCGTGGGTCCCGACCTGCGTCGGGATGACGGTAGAGTTTGCGGCGTCGATCCCGGGCTATGGCGCCCAGTGCCGGGATGACAAGGTTCGTGGGAGATCACGAGGACGCGCGGTACGGCACTCGACCGTGTGCCGAAGATGTGTGCTACGCTCGATGTCATTCTTCCATCGAGGAAATTTTGGAGCGCACATGAAATGGCTCGGTAAACTGGTTACGATCGTCCTGATGCTCGGCCTCGGACTGTACGGATTGTACCTATACAATTTTCCAGAGGCGTCACATCGCTACAGACTGACCGTCGAAATAGAAGCGGACGGAAAGGTCCACTCGGGTACCGGGGTAGTGGACGTCTTATGGTTCGAGCAAACAATGTCCCAAGTGACAGTAAACTCGCACGTCAAAGGGCGCGCAGCGCTGGTGGACCTCGGCAAACACGGAGTCGTTATTGCCGCCCTGAACAACAATGTGAGAAGCGTCGAATTCAAGCCGGTACCGCGCGATGCGGAATATCTGGCTCTAGAGGCGTTTTACGGAAGACCTACCTGGGCCACAAAGAAGGTCTCGCAGCAACGCAAAGCCTATAAGGCCATCGGCGGCGAAACGGGCCGACGCTCGCTGCCTGAGGCAAGTTACCCTCCATTCATTTGGCTTCCCAATCCGGCCGATCGAGGATCGGCCGAGCCGATGATGGCTCGTGATTTTCCGCGCAAGATCGATCCGTCGGTCAAGATTCGCAGCGTCACCGTCGAAATGACGAACGATCCGTTCGACAACAATCTGTTCGAGAAGCTGCCGTGGCTCGAGGCGGCTTATATCGATGAACGGGCAAATGGCCTGAGGGCCAATGCGCAAGTGTTCAAACTCTATTCGACTGATCTTATGGGAAAGATACGGTGACCCTCTCCCGCTGACGTCGGCTGCTTGTTGCGCGCGACGTCAGCCGCAAGTGTCATCCCGGTGCTCGTTGCCGGGATCCATCTCACCGCGGGCTCTGGTACGCGCTGAAGCATGGATCCCGGGGATGACAAGGTTCAGTCTTCAGCGCAGGCACCATCTTTGACGCAGCGGCGGATCACCCCCGCGCCAGGTCCTCGCGCAGCATCTCGAGTTCGAGCCAGCGGGTCTCGGCGTCGGTGAGCTTGCCTTGCGCCGCCCCGAGCGCTTCGCTCGCCCTGGCGAAGGCGGCCGGATCGCTGGCGTAGAGACGCGGGTCGGCGAGCTTCGCTTCGAGCGCCTTGATCTCGGCTTCGAGCTTCGCCATCTCGCCCGGCAGCGACTCCAGCGCGTGCTTTTCCTTGAACGACAGCTTGCGCTTCGCCGCCGGCCCCGCCGCGACGCCACCCGTGGTATCGCTCGCTGGTGACGACGCCCCGGCTGATGTTGCCGCCGTGCCGTTGCCCGCCCGCTTGGAGCGCGCGGAGGCCGCGCCGCTCGCCGCCGTATCGGCGCGCCGCTGTGCTACAGCGTCGGAATAGCCGCCCGCATACTCGACCCAGCGCCCCTCGCCCTCGAAGGCGATGGTGCTCGTCACCACGCGATCGAGAAAGTCGCGGTCGTGGCTGACCAGCAGCACGGTGCCGGCGTAGTCGGCGATCAGCTCCTGCAGCAGATCGAGCGTTTCGAGATCGAGATCGTTGGTCGGCTCGTCGAGCACGAGGAAGTTCGACGGCAGGCTCAGGGCGCGCGCCAGCATGAGGCGCGCACGCTCGCCGCCCGACAGCACCGACACGGGTGAGCGCACCTGCTCGGGCAGGAACAGGAAATCCTTCATGTAGCTCGCGACGTGGCGCGCCTTGCCGTTGATGATCACCTGATCGCCGCGCCCGCGCGTCAGCGCGTCGGCCACCGTCCACGCCGGGTTCAGCTCGTCGCGCTTCTGGTCGAGCGAGATCATCTCGAGGTTGGTGCCGAGCTTGATGGTGCCCTCGTCGGGCGCGAGGCGGCCGGTCAGCATGTTGAGCAGCGTCGTCTTGCCGGCGCCGTTGGGACCGATCAGGCCGACGCGATCCCCGCGCATGATGCGCGTCGAGAAGCGATCGACGATGGTGCGGTCGCCGTAGCGCTTGACGAGGCCCTCGGCCTCAACGACCAGCCGGCCGGAGAGCTGCCCTTCGGCTGCTTCGAGACGCACGTCGCCCGACACGCCGCGGTGCTCGCGCCGCTGCTGGCGCAGGGCGCCGAGTTCCCGCACGCGGCGCATGTTGCGCTTGCGGCGCGCGGTGACGCCGCCGTCGTACATCCACTTTTCCTCGCGGACGATTTTGCGATCGAGCTTGTGCTGCTCCATCTCCTCGTCGGCGAGGATCGCATCGCGCCATTCCTCGAACGCCGAGAACGGCTGCTCCATGCGTCGCGTGACACCGCGATCGAGCCACACCGTCGCGCGCGACATGGTTTCGAGGAAGCGGCGGTCGTGGCTGATCATCAGGATGGCGGACTTGAGCGAGCCGAGCGCCTTTTCCAGCCATTCGATCGCCGGCAGGTCGAGATGGTTGGTCGGCTCGTCGAGCAGCAGCACGTCGGGTTCCGGCGCGATGACGCGGGCGAGTGCGGCGCGCCGCGCTTCGCCACCCGAGAGCCGCGTCACGTCTTCCTCGCCGTCGAGATCGAGCGCATAGAGCGCCTGGCGCGCCTTGTGCGGGTCGTCCGTGGGTTTGAGCCCCGCGGCCACGTAATCGAACGTGGTCGCAAAGCCGGTGAAGTCCGCTTCCTGCGGCAGATAGCGCACGACCGCGCCCGGATGCACGAAGCGATCACCGCCATCGGCCTGCACGAACCCGGCGGCGATTTTCAGGAGCGTCGACTTGCCGGAGCCGTTGCGGCCGACCAGCGCGATGCGATCGCCTGCGACGACGTTGAGATCGGCAGAGGTCAGCAGCGGCGTGCCGCCGAACGTCAGGTGGATGCCGGCGAGCGTGACGAGCGGAGCGGCCATGTCAGTCCTGCTCGCCCGGCGCGGCGCGGAATGCGGCCTGCGTGGCCATCGCGAACAGGATCAGCCCCGCGACGACGTTCCAGCCCGCGAACGACAGGCCGAGGATTCTGAGTTGCGCCACGTCGCAGCGCACGACCGTCGTCGTCTTCAAGGCATCGAGCAGACCGCCGGCCTGCTGCGCGATCGGCTGCTCGCCCGAACAACTGGTCGGCCCGGGCCAGAACTGCCACTCCGCGCCTGCCTGATAGGCACCGATGCCGGCCGTCGTCAGGAACAGCATGGACGCCAGCAGGAACAGCGATGCGCTCATGCGCGCGTGCCCCGCCGTCAGCAGCGTCAGCGTGACGAACAGCAGCGGGATGACCGCGTAATACGGAACTCGCTGCAGCAGGCACAGCTCGCACGGTACATAGCCGCCGATGTGTTCGAAGCCGAGCGCGGCGACAACGAGGGCGATGGCGCCGAGCATGGCCGCCGCGCCGATGTTGAAAGCCGACATCTGCATTTTTCGCTGCGTGTGCATCGCAAGACGCCTTTCCCGCATGGTTCAGCAGTGGAACAGTTGCCCCGATCCCGCCGCCCATTTGGCGATGAAGTAGAGGGCGATCAGCGCCGCCGCGGCGACACCGGCGATGAGCGCCAGCCGCTTCTCGATGAACGCCTTGATGGGCTCGC
>CALFEM010000329.1 GCA_937950105.1 uncultured Alphaproteobacteria bacterium
CGACCACCGAGATCTACACTCTTTCCCTACACGACGCTCTTCCGATCTACTGCGACAGGTCGACGAGCGCGGTATTGGGCGGATCGTCATAATACGACCAAGTACGTGCGAGGCAGCGGGCGTGGCGACGAAACGTCGACGCAGAAAGCGCGCCGTAGCGTCGAACAACTTTCGCTGGCGGCCGGATCAGCTCCAGCGGCGGTTGGACCACATCCACTGCTCGGGATACTCGGCGACCCAGCGCTCGAACACCTTCTGCATGTCGATCATGGCTTCGCGGATGTCGGCCGACTGGTCGGCGGTGCGCGGAACGCGCAGCTCTTCCAGCTCGATCCAGAAGCGGCTGGTGCGGCCCTTTCTGACGCAGCGCGCCAGCCAGATGCGCGCGCCGACGCGCCGCGCGATCATGACACCGATGGCCTGCGTCATGGCATCCTTGCCAAAGAACGGCACCGGCACGCCGGTGCGGTCGTAGAGATCGCAGACCATGCCGAGGCGGCCGCCGCGCCGCACGTAGTCCATGATGATGCGCGCGGTCTTCTGGCTTTCGCCGTGATCGCCTTCGACGCCGCCGCGCCCGAACAGGCCGCCCGGATAAAGCTCGTCGCGCATGTGGCGCAGGAAGTCGTCGACGTAAGGGTTGTTGACCGAGCGATAGACGGCGGCCGGATTGGCGCCGGCGAGCGTCAGCGGCCAGATCGCCAGCTCCCAGTTGCCCATGTGCAGCGAAATGCCGACGATCGGACCGAGCTTGCCCTTGTAGCGATTGAAGACACCGGCGGAGCGGATCTCGATGCGGGCGGGGTCCTTGAGGATCTCGTCGAGCCGCATGGTCTCCACCATGATGCGGCCGAGGTTCCCCCAATGCGCGCGCACCAGGGCCTCGCGTTCGGCGTCGGACTTGTCGGGGAAAGCGACGGCGATGTTGTCGAGCGCCCGCCTGTGGCGCTTCGGGTTGACGCGCGGCGCGAGAAATTTCCAGGTCGACGCCGAAAAGCGGGTCGCCGTGTCGAGCGGCAGCACGCGCACCAGCCCGATGACGCCGCGCAGAGCGTAGTATTCGAGCCGGAACTGAAGATCGCGCAGGCGCGAAATCGGCGGTGATGGGATAGGCAGCATCGAGAAGGCTAGACCTGGAGCGAGTGGCACCAACGCGTTTCGAGCGGACTCGCACGTCGGCGTATCCGGTCAGCGGGTTCTGGGGCGGGAGGCTCGGCCGCGTCAATAGGCAGTTCAGCTGGCGCGCGGCTCGTGGTGTCGCATCAGGCGAGGCTCGGCGAACGACGGCTGCAGGCCCTCGCGGATCAGCAGCCGGCGCAGCGGACCGATCGACTTCAGCGCGAACAGCCCGGCGCCGCGCAACAGGTGCACCGGCAGCAGCGGCGACAGCAGCGACTTGTTCAGCAGGTCGATACTCCACACGCGCGAGGCGATGTCGGCGCGCCGCCCGCGGTCGTAGGCGGCCATGACGCCGGCTCCGCCGATGTCCTCGCCGCGCTCGATGGCATCGCGGACGCAGTCGGCCAGGGTGGCACCGTCGCGCAGACCAAGGTTCAGTCCCTGCGCCCCGATCGGCGGGACGACGTGGGCGCTCTCTCCGACCAGCGCGACGCGATTGGCGGCATAGGCGTCAGGCGTCAGCCCCGACAGCGGGAAGACGTTGCGGGGGGCGATGGCACCGATCGGCCCGAGCAGGCTGCGGTAGCGGGCTTCGAGCGCACGGCGAAATTCGGCTTCGTCGAGACCGGCGAGCCGCTCGGCGACGTCGGGACGCTCCACCCATACGAGGCTGGACGTGTTGCCCGGCATGGGCACGACCGTGCACGGGCCTGCTTCCCTGTGCAACTCGGTCGAGATGCCGAGGTGCGGACGGCCATGCTCGAAAATCGTGGTCACAGCGCTCTGGTCGTATTTCCAGGTACTCGTGGTGATGCCGGCGGCCTCACGGGCCATCGAATGGCGGCCGTCGGCGGCGACGAGCAGGCGGGCGTGGAGTGTCCGCCCCTCGGCAAGCGAGACGGTGACGGCATCGGCACCGACCGCCACGTTGGTGGCCCCCTTGGTGTCGATGAATGTGACGCCTGAGGCTCGATCGCGACATTGATGCTCTAGCGCAACAACGAGCGGCGCGTTGGGGACATTGAAGCCGAAGTCGTCGGCGCCGATCTCTTTCGCCTCGAACGTGACTTCCGGCGCCCGCAGCAGCGTCGCGCGGTCATCGACCAGCCGGATGGCTCGCATGACGGCGCATTGCGGAGCAAGTCCGCGCCACACGCCCAGATTGTCGAGCATGGCGATCGAGCCGGGGAACAGGGCCGCGGTCCGGGTATCGGGCTTGTCACCGGTCGGTCGGTGCGGCGGCGCGGCTATCGCCGTCCTCGCACCTGCCTTGGCCAATGCGAGAGCCGAGGCGAGCCCCGCCGGACCGCCTCCGACCACCAGCACATCGAACGACGAAGCGTCTGCAGCCATTTGCCTTGCCCTTTGGATTCACGCATGCATCCGGTGCCCGCTGAGTTCACTGACACGCGTCGCGAACCGGCCAAAAATCGTACTGGTGCCCGCAGCTTAGGCGAGTGCGCCGCAAGCGCAATGGGGCCAGTGTCGCACGCTTTCGTGACCTCGGTCAGAGCCCTCGCGGGCGTTACGGCGTGGCCGGACGCCGAATCGCTGCGTGGCATATGAGCCACGGCGAATGCCCGATCTCAGATTGTAACAGCATAGATCGGAAGAGCACACGTCTGAACTCCAGTCACTTAGGCATCTCGT
>CALFEM010000330.1 GCA_937950105.1 uncultured Alphaproteobacteria bacterium
TAAGTGACTGGAGTTCAGACGTGTGCTCTTCCGATCTACCGTCAACGCATCGACGCGAGACGCTACGGCAGGTACCCCTTATCGAGGTCGAGCGCCTGACGGGTGAGCGCCTTGCCCTTCGCGTCGAGATGCGCCGCCTTCCAAGCCAGATGCGTGCCGGCTTCCTCCGACGAGCGCGAACGCAGCGTGAGACCGAGCCCCTCGCCCGGCGCGATTGCGATCGGCGACAGCAGCGGAAAATAGAGCTGCTCCCAGTGCGTCGGCTCGGCATCGGGCGCCGTCGACAACGTGACGCTGGCAACGAGATCCGCCTCCCACCACACCGCGAAGCCGTAGATGGTCGCCGCGCGCGCGAGCTTCCATTGCGCCTCACCCTTGCGCTCGCTCGAGCACGGCCGCGTCAGGTCCGCGGTATCCCAGCAGACCGCGGAAGCACCGCCGTCGAGCAGGTCCGCTGGCAGCACGCGGCGCACGTAGATGTTGTTGAGGCTCATCGTGCGCGCGATCTCGAGATCGATAACGAGGCCGAGGTCACTGCCGACACCGTCCCACGCCAGCAGCTCGTCATGAAACCGAGGCGTGACGACCGGTGCCACGAACTGGCGCACGCGCGAGGGAATGAGGATGCCGCCGGGCTGCAGGTGCCGCTCGCGCGCATCGTTCATGGTGGCGATGATGTTCTCCTCGAACGCGTAGTTGCCGAGCGTCTCCGAGACGACGACATCGACGCGCGGCGGATCGACCGCCTCGGTGGAGTGACACGGCAGGATGTGGCAGTTGCGCGCGCGATTGCGCTTCAACACTTCCGCCGCCACCGCCGCCACTTCGGCAACCTCGTAGAGATGCACCTCGCGCGCGCCGAGCCTCGACGCGACGAGGCCGATCAGCCCGGTGCCCGCACCGATGTCGGCGACCGTCGTCCTGCCCTTCTCGATGACGCGGGCCAACGCCTCCTTGAACGCGCGATTGCGCGGCCGGTCGGCAATGAGCGTGCGGTGATACTCGATGCGCATGGGACCGTTGCACCCGCCGTCAAAGTTTCAGGTGCGGCCCGCGCAACTGGTACAGCACCAGCGCCGTTGCCACCGCGAGATTGAGACTGTCGAGCCTGCCGGCCATCGGGATTTTCACGCGCCGCGTGGCGACCGCCGCCAGTTCGTCGGAGAGACCCGGCCCTTCGCTGCCCATCATCAGCAGCACGGGACCACGATAGGCCGCCGCGCGGAAATCGTCGCTCGCGTGGAGATGTGTCGCCACCACGTCCCCCGTCCAGCGCTTCAGCCAGTCGAGATACGCGGCGCGCTCCATGCGCACGATCGGCACGGCGAAGATCGAACCCATGGTGGCGCGCACGCACTCGCGGCTCCATGGATCGCAGCTCTGCCCGACCATGATGATGCCCTTGGCTCCGACCGCGTCGACGGTGCGCAGGATGGTGCCGAGGTTGCCCGGATCTCGGACTTCTTCCAGCACCAGCCAGACATCCTCTTCCTTCACGTCACGTGGTGATGGCGGAGCGGCGAGGCGCTGCTTGAACACCGCGAGCAGAGATTGCGGATTGTCCTTCGCCGCGATCTTGCCGAGCACGGCTTCGCTCACCGTCAGCACGTCGGCGCCTGCGCCTGCTGCCCATGCGACGAGCCCCTTGGCGATGCCGCCCTCCATCGCCTCGGCGAGACCGAGCAGCAGCACCGGTTGCCAGCCCGCATCGCGCGCCGTGACGAGGATCGACTGGCCTTCGGCGACGAACAATCCGGTCGCCTTGCGCTCCTTGCGCATCTCCAGCGCGCGCACCGCCTTGATGCGCTCGTTCTGCAGGCTCGTGATATGCATCGGGGTCTTGTCTTCGCTCCGCATCACAGGCCGCGCTCCCAGCGCGTGTAGAGCGAGGTCGGTACGGCGTAGCGGCCGCTTTGCTCGCGAATGAACAGCTCACCGACCTCGGTGCCGCGACCTTGATTGCCGACGATCTGGTCGACGAGCTGCGCGAAGGCGAGCGTCGAGGCGCGGATGGCATAGACCGTCAGCACCAGCGCCGCGCGCTCCGGCGCCAGCAGCTTGGCGCAATCACCGAGCAGCGGCGCGAGGTCCTTGAACAGGTCCCACGTCTCGCCGGTCGGCCCGCGCCCGAACTTCGGCGGATCGACCAGGATGATGTCGTAAGTCTTCCCGCGCCGCACCTCGCGCGCCGTGAACTTCACCGCGTCATCGACGATCCAGCGCACCGGCGCCGCGTCGAGCTTCGAGGCCGCCTGGTTGTCGCGCGCCCACTGGATCGCCTTCTTCGAGGCATCGACGTGCGTGACCTCGGCGCCCGCTGCGACCGCGATCAGGCTCGCCGCGCCGGTGTAGCCGAACAAGTTGAGCACGCGCGGACGCTGATCCGGCGCCGCCGCCTTCAATCGCTCGATGCGCTCGAGCATCCACTGCCAGTGCGGCAACTGTTCGGGGAAGAGGCCGAGGTGCCAGAGGCCCTGCAGGCGGCACAGAAGGGTGGCGCCGAGCACACTCACCGGCCAACTTTCCGGCACCGGCTTGTCGACGCGCCAGCGGCCCTTCTCGTCCTCCTCACCCGACGCCGAGAAGACGGCATTGGCCTTCGCCCAGTCCGCAGGGGAGAGCGCGGGATGCCACAGCGCCTGCGCCTCGGGGCGGTCCACCACGACCTTGCCGAACCGCTCGAGTTTGCGGCCGTGGCCGGAGTCGAGCAGTGCGTAGTCGCCGAACCCGGACGAGCCGGCGAGCGAGAGGTGATCGAGGGAAATGGGCATCGGGCGAGCTTTGCGTCAGGGCTTTGCCGCGTGAGGGGCGGAACGGCGCCATACCATGGCCGGCGCCGAAACGGAAACGGGCGGCCACATGGGCCGCCCGTGCTCGTCTTGTTTACGCCAGTGATTCCGACTTTAGCGCTTGCGCACGCTGAGCGCCGTGCGGCGGTTCCTGGCGCGGCCTTCGGGCGTGGCGTTGTCGGCAATCGCGTGCTGCTCGCCATAGCCCTCGGCGTCGAGGCGCGTCGCAGCAACGCCGAGCGCGACCAGTTCGCTCGCCACGCTCTTGGCGCGGCTGTCGGAGAGCTTCAGGTTGTTCTCGGGGTTGCCGACGTTGTCGGTGTAGCCGCCGATCTTCACTTCCGACGTCGGGAACGCCTTCATGATTTCGGCCACCGCCTCCACCTGCGAGCGCGACTCCGGCGTCAGCTCCGACGATGCCGTCTTGAAGTTGAGGCGGTCGAAGTCGAACCAGGTGCCCTTGTCGATCGGCCGCGAGGTGTCCTCGAGGAACTCGATCAACTGCGCCTCGACGCCCTTGGCGGCCATCGAGATGGTCTTGCCGGTCGGCAACGCGAGGCTCATCAGGCCACCCTCACCCGGCTTCAGGCTGCCGAGAACGGAGACCGGCTTGGCCGGAGCGGCCGGTGCCGGAGCGGGTGCAGCAGCTGGCGGCGGCGCGACAGGCGCTGGCGCCGGTGCCGAAGCGACCGGCTTGGGAGCTTCGACCGGCTTGGCAGGCGCAGCAGCCGGAGCCGGAGCGGGCTTCGGAGCTTCGGCGACCTTCGGCGCCGCGGCCGGCGGCGCGGCCGGAGCGACCGCCGTTTCGGTGGCGCGGCGGCACTGGCTGATGCCGAACACGAGGCCGGCGATCACCGCGCCGGTGATGATGAGTCCGAGGATGCTGCCGAGGACCGAACCGCCGCGCGTCTCGTCGTCATAGACAGGAGCCGGGGCCGGAGCCGCGGCGCGCGCCGCCGGGGCGGCGACATGCGGAGCCGGAGCAGCGGCTGCAACGCGGGCGGGAGCAGCGGCGGGCGCGGCATTGACGATCGGCGCCGCGGCGGCGGCCATTCCGGCTCCGCCGACGAGGCCGAGAGCCGAGCCGAGCGGACCCGGCAGAGCCTTCATGATCGAATTCTTTTCCTGGCCGAGCAGAACGGACAGCCCGGTGCCGGTCATCGAGCTGCCGAGCTTGTTGCCGAGCGCCGCCAGCACCATCGGAGCTGCAAGTCCGAGCAGCGAACCGGCGGAACCCGGGTGCTTCAGGCCGGCGAGCGAGCCGATGGTCCGGCCGAGGTCACCGATCTTGTTGCCGAACAGCGCGCTGAGAAGACCGGTGGTGATCGAGCTGAACGGGCCGGAGCCGGCTGCGCCGAGCGTCAGGATCGAGCCGACAGTCGACAGGATTCCGCCGCCCGAGCCGAGCAGCGAACCGATCGCAGGGTTCTTCGCCATTTCGACGATGTTGCCCATCAGGGTGGAGTTGTTCGCCCACTGCACCATCTGTCCGAGGATCGCCGGGAACGCGGCGCCGAGCGCCTTGGCGACGCCGGTATCGGTTTCACCAATGGCTTTGCCGGCCGTACGCAGCAGATCGGGTGTCAACAACCCGCTCAGCATGTCCAGTGTCGTGTTCGACATCGAGAGAACCACTCCGCTTACAAAAAATCCCGCGCTATCGCTCACGAAATGCGACATCGGGTCAACGTCTAACGGCGCTGTCATTAGAGCAATTCGCGGGACTGTCATTCGTAATCCACAGCGAAACACTCATTTCCGCCGCGATGAAACGCACCTTCCCGCGCGCTTGCCGCAGCGTCCGGCAAGTTGCCCGCTGATTGAGCGGCCGTGCGCCGTTTCACAGGTTGAGCTGGCTCGTTTCAGACCGCCGCAAGGCGTGCGCAAATCCATGCGGGCGCGCGACCGCCAGCCTCTGGAGTCGGGCGAACGCCGGTGCGTCGCTCGCGATCAGGTGATGTCCTCGACCTCGGCCGGGCCGCCGCCCTTGACGCGTTGCGCCAGCGACGCCTCGAGGAAGCCGTCGATGTCGCCATCCAGCACGGACGACGGCGTGCCGCTTGTGACACCCGTGCGCAGGTCCTTCACCATCTGATAGGGCTGCAGAACATACGAACGGATCTGGTGGCCCCAGCCGATGTCGGTCTTGCTCGCCGCCTCGGCGTTGGCCTTTTCCTCGCGCTTCTTCAACTCGAGTTCGTAGAGCCGCGATTTCAGCATCGCCCAGGCGATGGCGCGGTTCTTGATCTGGCTGCGCTCCTGCTGGCTCGCCACCGCGATGCCGGTCGGGATATGCGTGATGCGCACCGCGGAGTCGGTCGTGTTGACGTGCTGTCCGCCAGCACCCGACGAGCGGTAGGTGTCGATGCGGCACTCGCTCTCGTTGATCTGGATGTCGATGTTGTCGTCGACGACCGGATACACCCACACCGAGGCGAACGACGTGTGACGCCGCGCGTTGGAATCGTAGGGCGAGATGCGCACGAGGCGATGCACGCCGGACTCGGTCTTGAGCCAGCCGTAGGCGTTCTCGCCCTTGATCTCGAGCGTCGCCGACTTGAGGCCGGCTTCTTCCCCCGGGCTCTGCTCCAGCAGCGACACCTTGAAGCCGCGCTGCTCCGCCCAGCGCGTATACATGCGCGTCAGCATCTCGGCCCAGTCCTGGCTTTCGGTGCCACCGGCGCCGGCGTGGACTTCGAGGTAGGTGTCGTTGCCGTCGGCCTCGCCCGAAAGCAGCGCCTCGACGAAGCGGCGCTGCGCATCCTCCTCGAGCTTGCTCAACGCAGCTTCGCCCTCGTCGACGGTCGCCTCGTCGTCTTCGGCCTCGCCGAGCTCGATCAGCGTGACGCAATCGTCGAGATCGCGCTCGAGCTTGGTGTAGGTCTGCATCGCCTGCTCGAGCTGCTGGCGCTGACGCATGACCTTCTGCGCCGCCTGCGGGTTGTTCCACAGCGACGGGTCTTCAGCGCGGCGGTTCAGCTCCGCCATGCGGGCTTCGGCGGTATCCCAGTCAAAGATGCCTCCTCAGGAGGGCCAGTGCCTCCTTGATCGAGTCGACGTTCTTCTGAGCTTCGGCGCGCATCGCGGGCCTCTCCTGACGAAAGCGGAAAATCGTGAATGGGCGGCAACCTATAGAGGCCGCGCTGTGCCCTGTAAACGCAGACAGAGGATGCGGTAGATCGGAAGAGCGTCGTGTAGGGAAAGAGTGTAGATCTCGGTGGTC
>CALFEM010000331.1 GCA_937950105.1 uncultured Alphaproteobacteria bacterium
TCCGAACGCAACCGGTGCGCTGACGGGCGGAGCCTTGGCAGCAGGTGCCGTGGCGGGCGCGGAGAGGCTGCCGGTCTCGATGCGGGCGCCGCTCACCGGACCGACGGTATCGCGCAGCTCCGGGCGGCGCACCGGCGGCGGCACGTTGGCGACGAGCGCTTCGGACGGAACCGCAGCCCCGGTGGCTACGCCCTGCATGCTCAAGGGGACCGGCGTGGCGTTGACGATCTGCACCTCGAGCGGCTTTCCGGCGGGCTTCGCGGCCGTCTCGGCGCTGGTGGCGGCTGCGGGGCCGGCAGCGGTGGGGCTTTCGGCAGCGGCGACCGGCGCGACCGAAGGCGTCTTGGTCGTAACCGCTGTCGCCGCGTTCGCATCGCCAGTGCTGCGGGCAGCCTCGAGGTCCTTCTGCAGCCCGGCGACGCGCAGCTGCAGCGCTTTCATCTCGGCGTCACGCTGTCCGAGCGCGGTGCGCAGGCGGCTGACCTCGGCTTGCGCAGGGTTGGGCTCGGCGGCGGCGCGTGCGGTGGCGTTATCCTCCGGAGCGGCGCGACGGCTGGCGATCAAGCCGCCCACCAGATCGGGCTTCAGCGATACGGCGCCGAGGTAGGCGGTCGCGGCGCCACCGAGCAGCAGCCAGGTCAACACGTAGAGCCCGGTCGAGCGTCGACGGAATCGCGGGAGGTTGGCAGTCTCCGACATCGGGCGAACATCCTTGCTGCGGACCGTCGGCGCCTGAAGGCGGAAGCGTGAGCGCCGCCGGAGACCGGTCAGGAGCCACGCCGCGGCAGGCCGGGGTCGCGGTTGCATATCTCCTTCGAACGCTCGACTGAGTCCGCCGCGCCGGTCAATCGCGGGGCAGACCCAGACAGTAATGGGCTGTGGATGGTGACTGGCCGAATGCGCCGAGCACGTCCTTGATTCCGAGCCGATTCTGGGATCAGAACAGGGGCTGTGCCACGGTGCGCGGGCTTGCGCGCGGGCTGCCGGTGGCTTTTGCTGCGCGTCGGCAACCAAGCGGTATGGTTTTTGCTGGATAAGGGCACAGTCCGGCAAGCGTTCCTGTACGGATCATCGGCCGACCGGACCGATGCGTAACCGGTCGGTATCGCGATCCGGTCCATGGCGCAGGCGAGGAAATCTTGACCCACTCCCTTCTCACCGTCGTCCTCGCCGCCGGCAAGGGCACGCGCATGAAGTCGGCGCTGCCGAAGGTGCTGCACCCGGTCGCCGGACGGCCCATGCTGGCGCACGTGCTGGCGTTGGCGAAGGCGGCGGGCGCGGCGCGCACCGCGGTCGTCATCGGTCCGGGCATGGACGACGTGCGCAAGGCGGCGCTCAAGGTGATGCCCGACGCCGAGGTTTTCGTGCAGGAGCAGCAACTCGGGACCGGCGATGCTGTGAAGGCGGCGCTGCCGGCGATCGCAGGGCATGCGGGCGACGTGATCGTGCTCTACGCCGACACGCCGCTGACGACCGTCGACAACATTGCCCGGCTCAGGGCCTCGCTCGACGGCGGTAACCAGGTTGCGGTGCTCGGCTTCGAGCCGGACGATCCGACCGGATACGGCCGCCTGCTCACGGATGCGAGCGGCGCGCTGACGGCGATCCGCGAGGACAAGGACGCGAGCGATGCCGAACGCAAGGTGCGGCTGTGCAACTCGGGGGTTTTGGGTTTTCGCGTTGCCGATCTCGCCGGCGTGCTGGGGCGCCTCACCAACGCCAACGCCAAGGGCGAATACTACCTGACCGACACGATCGAGCTGATCCGCGCCGACGGCGGTCGCGCCGGTGTCGTCACGTGTGCAGCGGAGGACGTGCTCGGCGTCAATTCGCGCGACCAGCTCGCCGAAGCCGAGGCCATCTGGCAGCGCCGCCGCCGCATGGAAGCGATGCGCGAGGGGGCGACGCTGATCGCGCCCGAGACGGTATGGTTCAGCCACGACACCGTGATCGGCCGCGACGTGCTGGTCGAGCCGAACGTGTTCTTCGGCCCGGGCGTCACGGTCGGCGACGGCGTCGAGATCAAGGCAAACTGCCATATCGAAGGCGCGGCCATCGGCGCGGGTGCGCGCATTGGTCCGTTCGCGCGGTTGAGGCCTGGCGCAGCACTCGGCGCGGACGTCCACATCGGCAACTTCGTCGAGGTGAAGAACGTGAGGATGGGCGACGGCGCCAAGGCCAACCACCTCGCCTATCTCGGCGATGGCTCGGTCGGCGCCAAGGCGAACATCGGCGCCGGCACGATCTTCTGCAACTACGACGGCTTCTTCAAGCATCAGACGGTGGTTGGTGAGGGCGCCTTCGTCGGCTCCAACTCGGCGCTCGTCGCGCCGGTCGAGATCGGCGCGGGTGCGTATGTCGGTTCGGGCAGCGTCATCACGAAGAATGTTTCGGCGGGTGCTCTCGCTCTCGAGCGCTCGACGCAGGAGGAACGCCCCGGCTGGGCGGAGAAGTTCAGCCAGATGATGGCGCGCCGGAAGGCGAAGGTGTGAGACCGGCCGGACAAGCGCGCGCGACGAACTGAAACGAACAGCGGACCAGAAAAAGCATGTGTGGCATCGTCGGAATCCTGAGTTCGAAGCCGGTCGCGCACGACCTCGTCGATGCGCTGCGCCGCCTCGAATATCGCGGCTACGACTCGGCCGGTATCGCCACCGTCGAGCAGGGGCGCCTGCAGCGTCGCCGTGCCGAGGGCAAGCTGCGGAACCTCGAGGCGCGGCTGCACACGGAGCCACTCGAAGGGCATATCGGCATCGGCCACACGCGCTGGGCGACGCACGGCGGCCCCTCCGAGCGCAACGCGCATCCGCACATGAGCGCGCGCGTCTCCGTCGTGCACAACGGCATCATCGAGAACTTCCGCGAGTTGAAGGCCGAGCTGACCAAGGCCGGCCATACCTTCGAAAGCGACACCGATACCGAAGCCGTGGTTCACCTCATCACGCACGAGATGGACCAGGGCAAATCGGCGGTCGAGGCGACCAGGGCGGCGCTCGGGCAACTGCGCGGCGCGTTCGCGCTCGCCATCCTGTTCGCGGGCGAAGAAGACATGATGATCGCGGCGCGGCTCGGAAGCCCGCTGGTCATCGGTCACGGCTGCGACGACAAGGGCGGTCCCTGCGACATGTACCTCGGCTCCGACGCCATCGCGCTGGCGCCGTTCACCGACACCGTCACCTATCTCGACGAGGGAGACTGGGCGGTGCTTCGTCGTGGCGGCTCGGTGATCTACGATCGCGACGGCGCGATCGTCGAGCGACCGGCGGTGAAATCGCAGGCGAGCGCGCTGCTGGTCGACAAGGGCAACCACCGCCACTTCATGGCCAAGGAAATCTACGAGCAGCCGGAAGTCATCAGCCATACGCTGGCGCATTACATCGACATGGCCGAGGGCCGCGTGCGCCTGCCCGACATCGGCATCGATCTGAAGAAGATCGGAAGAGCGTCGTGTAGGGAAAGAGTGTAGATCTCGGTGGTCGCCG
>CALFEM010000332.1 GCA_937950105.1 uncultured Alphaproteobacteria bacterium
TTGTCGCGCAACAGACCATCGACGCCCTCCTCGACGTATCGATCCTGCCAGCGCCACACGCACGGCTTCGACTTGCCAGTGCGCCGCATGATCTCGTTCGTGCCGTGGCCGCCCGCCGTATTCCCGCTGGTTCAACGCGCCGTCGCGCCAGTTCTTCAGATGCGACCGCCAAAAGGCTTCGAGTTCAATGCGCCGAGCCGTTTTCAATCGGGGCATGCCCCACCTCCCTTGCAGACCTCACCGTGCAAAAGAAGGTCGGGGACCGCTCCCTGTTCTCAAGTGTGCATTCCCTGAACGCTTACCAAAATTCGCTGATCGGGCCGCAAATTTCCCTGTTCCGTCCGCAGGGAATTTTCCAGCTAAGTAGCTGGCATTACGTAGCAATTCGCCGTCCCCGGCCTCGAAAACTCCCCATAAACCGAAGAGGTACCCTGTTCCTGCGCAATTCCGGCCCGAGACCGCCTCGCTCATGACTGCCTCCACCGCCAACCCATAACGCGCCGCACCTGCCGCCACGCCCGTTCAGTTGTCCGAGCGCCAGCCGAGGCGATCGAGCACGTAGAGCGACATCAGCAGCAGCAGCACGAACACCGTCGCAATCAGGACGGTCCCCCACGCGGCGAGGCCGCAGGCGGCGCCGATCGCAGCCGTGGCCCAGACCGCGGCCGCCGTGGTCAGGCCGTCGATGGAGCCGCTCTGCGGATCGCGCAGGATGACGCCGGCGCCGATGAAGCTGATGCCGACCATGACTCCCTGGATGATGCCTTGCACGACGCGGCTCATCGCGTTGGGGTCGGATGCCATGCCAGGCACCTGCACACCGGCGACGGCGATCACCGCTGCTCCGAGCGAAACGATTGCAAGTGTGCGCGCGCCGATCGGCTTGTTCTTCAGGTCGCGATTGATGCCGATGGCGAAGCCGATCAGTGCGGCGAGCCCGAGGCGCGCGACGATGTCGAGATGGTCGAGAGGCAAGCGACTCTCCTTCGGGCAACGACACGTCGATGGTCGCCGAGGCGTCCCTTCCGAATCGATCGGGCTCTGGTCAATGACGGTGCGGCTGGTTCGGTTCCGTGCGGGCCTTGAAACGCAGACTTCGCGCTCAGGCCAGGCGGCGGCGGACCTCGGCGCGCAACTGCTCGAGCGTGAACGGCTTGGCGAGCGTCGCCACGCTGGCGCCGGCCGGGGCATCGTGCCGCGTCAGCTTCTCGATGAAGCCGGAGATCAGCAGGAAGCGCGGTCCACCGGGTTTGCCGAACTCCTGAACCAGCTCGATGCCGCCCGAGCCGGGCATCTCGACGTCGCTGATGACGAGATCGAAGCTGGCGGACGCCAACGCACGGGCGGCCTCGGAACCATCACTGGCGACCGTGACCGTATGGCCATCGCTGCGCAGCGCACGTGTCGCGAGGTCGCGCACGGCCTGGTCGTCGTCGGCGATGAGAATCCGTGCCATCGGCGGCTCTCCAGCCAAGCTGCGGTCACCCGGTTCGAAGCCGATGCTCGCATGATTCGCGGCGTCCGTCGGAACATGCGTGGCATCGGCTCGTCGCGCGCGAGTCACCCCTCGATCAAACGACCGACGAAGGGGAGTTCCCGGAACCGGTGCGCCACGTCCATGCCGTAGCCGACGACGAAAATCTCCGGACATTGAAACGCGCAGAAATCTGCATCGACGTTGACCGCGCGCCGCGTTTCCTTAGCCAGCAGCACGCACGTCTTGATGGAACGGGCGCCGCGCGCGGCGATCAGGTCCTTGGCGAAGGCCAGCGTGCGGCCCGAATCGAGCACGTCGTCGATGATCAGGACGTTGCGGCCGGCGACATCCATCTCGACGTCGCGCAGGATGTCGACACTGCCCTGGGAAACGCGGTTCTTGCGGTAGCTCGACAGCGTGATGAAATCGACCTCGGGCTCGAGCCCGGCGCGGTTCAGCGCCCGGATCAGGTCGGCGGCAAACACGAAGCTGCCCTTGAGCACGGCCACCACCAGCAACGGCTCGAGCTTCAGCGCCGCGATTTCACCCGCCAGTTCCTCGAGGCGGGCGGCGATCGCGTCGGGGGGAAACAGCACTTCGAGGCGTCCGTTGCTCGACGTGTAGGCTTGCGGTTGCAGGGTCGGTTCGCTCATGGTCGCTCCGGTGCGGCGCCTCTGCGGCGCTGGTTATCCAAGGGCGGATGGTACTACCCACTTGCCAATCAGGGGAACCTCCGACATCGAGACAGGCTGACGGGCGTCGCTCCGGCGATGTCCGACGGCGGAAGCTGCGCCTCCGGAACGGGACTTCTACACGAGCCCGCCACAATCGTGGCCGATGGAGACACGAGGCGCGCCGAAACTGCGGGATCCGGTCACCCGACGTGGGAAAGGTGGCGCCGGACCGTCCGATCAGGGGATGCAGGGAAACACGTGATCCGTTTGAGCAACGTGGCGATGCAGTACGACACCGGCCCGGACGTCCTGTCCGCGGTCAACTTCCACCTGCGTCCCGGCTCCTTCCACTTCCTCACCGGCCCATCGGGCGCCGGCAAGTCGACCCTGTTGCGCCTGCTGTTCATGTCGCTGCATCCGACCTCCGGGCAGGTCCACCTGTTCAACCAGGACGTCAGCCGCATCACCACGCAGAAGCGCGCGCAATTGCGCCGCCGCATCGGCATCGTTTTCCAGGATTTTCGGCTGCTCGATCACCTGACGACGTGGGAGAACGTGGCGCTGCCGCTGCGCGTCGTCGGCCGCCGGATCGACGACTACCGCGAGGACGAGATCGGAAGAGCGTCGTGTAGGGAAAGAGTGTAGATCTCGGTGGT
>CALFEM010000333.1 GCA_937950105.1 uncultured Alphaproteobacteria bacterium
GGTGGTGGT
Organism: uncultured Alphaproteobacteria bacterium; assembly: GCA_937950105.1. Taxonomy (GTDB): domain Bacteria; phylum Pseudomonadota; class Alphaproteobacteria; order Rhizobiales; family Hyphomicrobiaceae; genus JAEUMD01. Next base: position 10 of record CALFEM010000333.1, read on the forward strand.
CGCGGCGATCCGCGGCGGCTTCCTGTTGCCGATCACACCGGTGCAGATCCTGTGGGTCAACATGGTGACCGCGGTTGCGCTCGGCCTCGTGCTGGCGTTCGAGCCGGCCGAGCCCGACGTCATGAAACGCCCGCCGCGCGCCGCACTGGGAGCCCTGCTGACACCTGCACTCGTCTGGCAGATCGTGCTCGTCTCCGTGCTGTTCATGGCCGGCGTATTCGCGATGTTCTGGTGGGCGACACATCGCGGCCTGCCGCTCGAGGAGGCGCGCACCATCGCCGTCAATACGCTCGTCGCTCTCGAGATCTTCTATCTGTTCTCGGTCCGCTACCTGCGCATGGATTCGATAACGATCGCGGGCGTGGTCGGAACGCCGGCCGTGCTGATCGGCGTCGGCACGATCGTCGCGCTGCAATTCGGCTTCACCTACGTTCCGTTCATGCAGCGGCTGTTCGGTACGGCCGCCGTCTCGTTGCGCGACGGTCTCGTCATCGTCGCTGCCGGTGTGCTGCTGCTGATCGCGCTCGACGTGGAGAAACGCATCCGCCGCCGGCTCGACCGCCCCCGCGCGCCTTGACGCGCGCCCATGTGCCGCCGCATGTAACCGTCATGCCGATCAAGGACACGCGCGAGGTTCCCGCCGATCCTGCCGCTGTGGCTCCCGATGCCGCAGTGGCCGCGGACGTGCGCACTGGCCCGCAGGTCATCGCCGCCTATATCAAGCGGCTGCCGGGATCGCCCGGCGTCTATCGCATGCTCGATGCGGCGGGTGATGTGATCTACGTCGGCAAGGCTCGGAGCCTCAAGGCGCGAGTCTCCAATTATGCGCGCATGGGCGGGCACACCAACCGCATCGCCCGCATGATCGCGGCGACCGCCTCGATGGAGTTCGTCACCGTCCGCACCGAAGCGGAAGCGCTGCTGCTTGAAGCCAATCTCATCAAGCGCTTCAAGCCGCGCTTCAACGTGCTGATGCGCGACGACAAGTCGTTCCCCTATATTCTCATCGCGCGCGATCGCGAGGCGCCGCAAATCCTGAAGCATCGCGGCGCGCGCACGAGGAAGGGCGACTATTTCGGCCCGTTCGCCTCCGCCGGCGCCGTCAACCGCACCATCAACATGCTGCAGCGCGCATTCCTGCTGCGCACCTGCTCCGACAGCGTCTACGACAGCCGCACGCGGCCCTGCCTGCTCTTTCAGATCAAGCGCTGCGCGGGACCATGCACGAACGAGATCACCAGCGACGATTATCGCAGGCTGGTCGACGAGGCCGTGCGCTTCCTGCGCGGCGAAAGCCAGAACGTGCGCGAGATGTATCAACTTCTGATGCGAGAAGCCTCGGACGCGCTGGAGTTTGAGCGCGCCGCGAAATACCGCAACCGGCTGTGGGCGCTGGCGCACGTCACCGCGGATCAATCGATCAATCTCGACGGCATCGAGGAAGCGGACATCTTCGGCGCCTACCAGGAGGGCGGGCAGACCTGCATTCAGGTTTTCTTCTTCCGGGCCGGACAGAACTGGGGCAACCGCGCCTACTATCCGAAGGCCGATCGCGCGCTGTCGACCGAGGAGGTCCTCGCGTCTTTCGTCGCGCAGTTCTACGACGACAAGCCGGTGCCGCGCCTCGTGCTGCTGTCGCACGAAATCGCCGAACGCGAACTGCTGGCCGAAGCCCTCTCGACCAAAGCGGACCGGCGCGTCGAGGTGCGCGTGCCGCAACGGGGTGCGAAGTCCTCGCTCGTCGAGCACGCTCTCACCAACGCACGCGAGGCGCTCGGGCGGCGGCTCGCGGAGACATCGTCACAGGCGCGCTTGCTCGCAGGTGTCGCCGAACGCTTCGGCCTGCCGGCGGCGCCGCGCCGCGTCGAGGTCTACGACAACAGCCACATTGCCGGAACCAACGCCATCGGCGCCATGATCGTCGCGGGTCCCGAAGGCTTCGTCAAAGGCCAGTACCGCAAGTTCAACATCAAGTCGGCGACGCTGACGCCCGGCGACGATTACGCCATGATGCGCGAGGTGTTGACGCGCCGCTTCAAACGGCTGGTGAGCAGCGAAGCTGCGCCAGTAGATGGCGTGACGGCGGGCGACACGGTGGTGCTCGCGGACGAGGGACTCGCCGAGCCAATCACCGTTGACGGCGAAGGCCCCCGCGCTTCCACCCTCTCCCCGATGCGAGAGGGAGACGGCCATCGACCAGGCGAGGGACAGGACGCGTCGGTGGATGTCGCGCCTTCAGGAGACGACGCGGTGCCGAGCGGCCCGCTACCTGAAAGCGTCACCGATGAGGATGACGACGCGCCGCTGCCATCGCTCGATGACGACCGCCCGTTCCCGGACCGGCCCGACCTCGTCCTGGTCGACGGCGGCGCCGGGCAACTCAAGGTCGCCGTCGAAGTACTCGCCGAACTCGGCATCACCGGCATCACGCTGATCGGCGTTGCCAAGGGTCCCGATCGCGACGCGGGGCGCGAGCACTTTCACTTCCCCGGCAGCGACAAACCGACGATGCTCGAACCGCGCGATCCCGTGCTCTATTTCGTGCAGCGACTGCG
>CALFEM010000334.1 GCA_937950105.1 uncultured Alphaproteobacteria bacterium
ATGCCTAAGTGACTGGAGTTCAGACGTGTGCTCTTCCGATCTGCCGATGCGGCGCGCGCTTGGCCTGCCCTCGCCCGAAGAGATGATCGGCCATGCCGCGCACGACTTCACCACGCTGCTCGGCGCCGAGCGCGTCTATCTCACACGCGCGGAGAAGATCGACGGCGTGCCGACGGTGCCGTCGCGCTGGCTGATGCGCATCGTGGCGCTGCTCGACGGGATGGGCCTGCGCGAGTTCATCGCCATGGACCGGCCGTGGCTCGCATGGGCGCAGTTGCGCGATGCCCTGCCTGCCGGCGGTCATAACGCCTGCGCGGCGCCGGAACCGCGTCCGCCACTCGCGGTGCGCCCGCGCAAGCTCTCCGTTTCGGCGGTCGAAACCTGGATTGCCAACCCTTATGCGATCTTCGCCGGGCGCATCCTCGGGCTCGATGCCCTGCCACAGCTCGGCAGCAGCCCCGATGCGAGCCTCAAGGGCGCCATCATCCACGACATCCTGGCGGCGTTCGCGGAACGCTTCCCGCAGGCACTGCCGGGTGATCCCGCGCACGAGCTGATGGCGATCGCCCGCGAACGCCTCGCGCCGTATCTCGGCAATCCGCGCATCGCCGCCTTCTGGCTGCCGCGCAGCGAGCGTTTCGCACACTGGTTCGCCGATACCGAACCGCGCCGTCGCGACGGCTTCGCGCGCACGGTGGCCGAGATCAAGGGAGAGACCGTGCTGGCCGATCTGCCCGGCGGACCGTTCACGCTCACCGCGCGTGCCGACCGCATCGACATCGGCAGCGGCGGCATCGCCATCACCGACTACAAGACCGGCCAGCCGCCGAGCAACGCCAAGGTGCTCGACGGCAAGGCGCCGCAGTTGCCGCTCGAGGCGGCCATCGCTCTGGCCGGCGGCTTCACCGGCATCGACGAGCGATCCGTCAAGCGATTGAGCTATATCCGCGTCACCGGTGGCCTGCCGGCGAGCGAGGAGCGCGATGCGCCGGGCGATGACATCGCCGGGCTCGCCGCCCGCCAGCGCGACGGTCTGGCGGCTCTCGTCACGCTGTTCGACGACGTCGGCACCGCCTACAGCGCGCGCCGCCGCCCCGGCTTCCGCTACGACTTCGACGACTTCGCCCACCTGGCGCGCGTTTCGGAATGGTCGGGCGAGGGCGAGAGCGACGGCGACGGCGACGACGACGACGACAAAGCCGCTTGATGACGCAGCTCGGCACTTGATCTGCGTCAGAATATCCGACCCGTGGAATCGGATTTGCGCTGGCGGCTCGTATCAACTATCTGCAATACTAAAGTCACGTCGGTGCTCGAAATGCGAACGCGGCCGACGGTTCCAGCCCTGCCGCGGATGACCGCGCGCGGTGATCTCATTGTTGCAGCGTGCCGTAGAGCGACCACATACCCCTCCCCGGCCACCCGAGAGCCCCAGCCACCCGAGAGAATGAAAACGAGAATGGACAAGCGAGTCCGCCGTACCCCGTCACGAGACGTTCGATCCGTCGCCAGCGCAGCCACGCCTGCTGCAGACCGGCCCTCGCTCGCCGAGGCAGAGGAGGCGATCCGGACCATCCTGCGCTACGTCGGCGAAGACCCGACGCGTGACGGTCTCATCGAGACGCCGTCGCGGGTGGCGCGCGCCTACAAGGAATACTTCAACGGCTACAGCCTCGATCCCGAGGACATCCTCAACAAGACGTTCGAGGAGATCGAGGGCTACGACGAGATGATCGCGCTGCGCGGCATCCGCTTCGAGAGCCATTGCGAACACCACATGGCGCCGATCATCGGCCGCGCCTGGGTCGCCTACATCCCCAACGGCCGTGTGGTCGGCATCTCGAAACTGGCCCGTGTCGTCGAGGTCTACGCCAAGCGTCTGCAAATCCAGGAAAAGATGACGGCACAGATCGCCAACGCCATCGATCACGTGCTGAAGCCGCAGGGCGTCGCCGTGGTGCTGAAGGCCGAGCATCACTGCATGACGACGCGCGGCGTGCACAAGCCGGGCACCGATCTCGTCACCAGCCGCATGCTCGGCGTATTCCGCGACAACCCGATCACGCGCCAGGAATTCCTGACCATGGTCGACTGAGCGCTGCGTGCGGCGGATTGGAGCCGTCGCACCCGTCTATCGGCAAAGCGATCTCTGAGCGAATGCGTCTAGTTGCCCGAGGGCTTGGCCGCGCCCGAAATGCGTTCGAGCAACCCGGCGCGGCGGCGCGGCGCTTCGCCTGCCGGCGTGTCGGTCGGTGCGCCTGCTGCAACCGCCACGTCCTCGACCTGAGGTGTGGCAACATCTCCGGCTAGAGCCTTGAGGAACGGCGCCGAACGCGCCGCCTCGTCTGCCGAACCAGGCTGATCCGGCCGCGCCACGGAAGCGGGCCGCGGGGCGCCGATCCGTTCGGCGAGCGTCTGGCGGCGGCGCTGCGCCATTTCCATGGCCTCGCCGCGGTTCATGCCGCGATGACGTGCTTCGCCGGTGGTCGGCACGGTTCCCGTCCCGAGCCGCTTCAATTCCTCGCGGAAATACGACGCCTGCCGGGCCATGCGCTCGTTGGCCGCCGCCAGCTCGGCCCTCAGCCCCTGCACGGTGACGGTCTGTGCCTGTGCCGTCTGCTCGAACGAAGCGATGCGCGCCTTCAGCGTCGCCCTGCTCTCGCTCTCGTCGGGCGCGGATGCCACTGCCGCCTCGAAGCTCTTGAGCGAAGCCTTGAGGCTGTCGACCTCCGCCGCCAGCTGCCGGTTGCGGGCGGTCAGCGTCTCGATCTCGCGTTGCATCGCCTTCTGCGCGGCGTTCTCCGCATCGGTGCCGGACTGCGCGGCCTTCAGCCCGATCTCCGCCTCGGCAAGGCTGGCGCGCAGCCGCTCGATCTCCTCGGTACGGCCGGCATCGGACGCGGCCGACGACGATACGGCCGCGGCGACCTCCTGTTCCTTGCGCGCCGCTGCGCGCTGCAGACGGGCGATGGTGTCGGCCTGCTCGCGCGAGCGCGCGCGCAGCGATTCGATCTCAGCGCGCAACGCCACCTCCGCATCGAACACGGGGTCCGCCAGAACTTCGCGGTTGCGCGCCTGCCGCGTCGCCAGCGTTGCGTTGAGGCGGTGCACCTCGTCGCGTTGCTGCATGTTGATCTGTCGCGCCTCGTCGAGCGCACGCGAGGTTTCGTCGGCGCCCGCTTTCAGCCGCTCGATCTCGCGGTCGCGATCGACCAGCAGGTTGCGCGCTTCCGCGAGCCGCTGCTCGACCTTCGGCAGCCGGTCGGTAATGGTCTGCTCGAGCACCCGGCGCGCGTTCTCGTGCTCGTCGATCGAGATGCGCAGCGACGACAGCTCGGCTTCGAGCGCATTGATGCGGCCGTCGCGGCGATTGAGGTCGATGCGCTGGCGGGCACTCTGGTGGCTGGCCTCGTCGACCTTGGTCTCGAGCTGGTGGATGCGGATCGCGTACTCGGCGCGCAGCCGGTCCTTGTCGGCGCGGATCTCGGCCTCGCTCATCGGCAGGCTGGCCTTGACCGCCTCGACGGCGAGCCGCTCGGCGCGGCGGCGATACAGCGGTATCGTCAGCAGCACGATGAACGCGGCCGTCAGGAAGCCCAGCGCGACGAGCATGGCCGAGTGAAGTGTGATCACGCGCGTCCCCGAACCTTCGCCTCGCGCCGCGCGCCGTGGGCGATGCGCGCGTCTCGCTCCTCGCCGCCGATAGGGCGGCCCCGTTTCCGCGACCGGAACTCCGATGACGCCGCGACTGCGGCGTTCAGAACGGGTTCCAGGTCGGACTGCGGGTATACTTCAAATAGCCGATGTTGGCACCTAGGCGTAAGCCGACGCCGGCACGGATGGGCGCCATGGTCACATCGCCGTACTTCAGGAACTGGATCGACACGCCGCCGACCAGATAGGCGGTGCCCTCGACACCGCCGAAGCGGTGGAAGACATCCGAGGGGTCACGCAGGTTGTAGACGAGCACCATGGTCTTGGCGCCAGCGCCGCCGAAATCGTAGCCGATCGACGGGCCTTGCCAGAATACCTTGTGGCTGCCGGCATTTTTCGTGTGCAGGCGGCCCTCTCCATAGCGCAGACCGGCGACGAAGGCACCGCCCGCGTCCTCACCGAGAATGTAGCCGTTCGGGCGACCTGCCTTCTTGAAGGCGTGCTCGATGACGCTGGCCAGCCCCTTGCTGATCGAACCGAAGAAGCCGTGCCCGGCCTCGACGATCTCGTTCTTCGAGTAGGTCGACCGATCGTCGCCGCGATCGTCATACCCGTCACGCCGGCGCGGACCGCGATCATCGTAGTAGTCGCTGCCGCCGCCACCGCGGTAGGCTTCCTCGCGCGGCGCCGAATAGGGCTCGCCGTAACCGCCGCTCGGCGGCACGCCGCGATCATAGCCCTGGTCGTAGCCACCGCCGCTCGACGGCGGCCGGTAGGCATCGCCCGAACCGGTACGCCCGCCACTGTTGTAGGCGCTCCCCGAGCCGTAGCCCGACCCACCGGCCGCATCATAGGAACCCGAAGCCGGCGGGCGATAGGAATCGTCGCCGCGCGCGGCACCGTTCGACGGCGGGCGATAGGTGCCGGAGCCGCCGTAACTGCCGCCATAGGAGCCGTCCGAACCGCCGTAGCTGCCGCCGTATCCGCCACCGGCCCCGTAATTGTCGGTCGACGGCGGCCGGTACGCGTCGTTCGCCTGCGCGAGCCGCACGACCGAGGGCGGCGCGCTGGCCGCACCGTCTCGAAGCTGCGGCGCCGCTCCGGCATCAGCGCTCGCCCAGACGCAGGCGCCCGCCATCAGCACGCCCGCCCATCGCGCACGGATGTTGTTGAGCATCTCGATCCCTCGAAAACCAGGCGTCGCCGCAGGGCCCGCGCCGGGCAGCAAGCGCACGCGCCGAATCATTCCCGCATCTCTGCGGAGCTTTCCACGCGCGAGCGTCGCTGCAAACTGTTGCCAAAGTGTGGCCCATCCCGCCACTCCGGCGACACACGGCCAGTGCCGCTGCATCGGCTGCAGCCATTGCGAACCGAACGCCGTTGCCGCCGTCGCGCGTTGCAGCCGGGTTGCTCGACGCCACGAAATGCGAGCCGGAGCGGACCGCGAGGGCGAACGGCCTTTGACCACGGATTCGACGCGTGTATCACTCGAAGCAGCGATTTGATCCTGCGGCCCCTGTCTGCTCGCGTGAGCGCCTTTCATCGCGCTCGAGCAGCCGCGATCCGAAACATGGGGCACACCTGATGACGACCACCGCACAACCGACCGATCTCGAGCTCGCGGCACTCATCTCGAGCAAGATCTGCCACGACGTCATCGGCCCGGTCGGTGCGATCTACAACGGCCTCGAGATCCTCGACGAGGACGGCGACGCAGAAGCCAAGAACTACGCGCTCGACGTGATCCGCAACGTCACCGAGCAGGCCTCGGCGCGGCTGCAGTTCGCACGTTTCGCGTTCGGCGCCGCCGGCTCGGCCGGTGCGCTGATCGATCTCGGTACCGCCGAGCAGATCTCCAAGGGCTTCGTCGGCACCGGCAAGCACCGCCTCAACTGGCGCGGACTTCCGGGGCACATGGCCAAGGACAAGGTCAAGTTGCTGCTCAATCTCGTTGCCGCCGCGATGACGGCGCTGCCGAAGGGCGGCGACATCGACGTGTTGATGGGCGGCACGATGGAGACGCCGAGCTTCGTCGTGCGCTGCCGCGGCACCGGCGCGCGTCCGCCGCAGTACCTGACGGACTACGTCGCCGGGCAGAAGCCGCCGGCGCTCGATGCCATGACCATCCAGGCCTACTACACGTGGCGGCTGGCGGGCTCGGCCGGCATGCGCCTCGAAATCCTCAAGGACGGCGCCGATATCCTGCTCTCGGCCAAGCCGTTCGCCTAGAGCATCATCCGATCGCACGGAAACGCCTTCGGCGGTTCAGCGGGTCGGATAAAGATGCTCTTGCAGCTTAAAACCAGAGCGCTTGCATCCTATCAGTGAACCGCAAAGCGGTTCCGTCTGATCGGATAGCGCTCTAGCGCCCGGATCGTAGGCGTGGCAGCACGCCGGCTGCCTTCGAAGCCATGAAGCGCTGCATACGGCGCTTAACGTGCACTTAACTGACTTCGACGAAGCTGGCGATCGTTCATTGCTGCGTCCGGGCCTGCGCGTCCGGCGAATTATTTCGATCGGCGTGGAGCAGGCCCGATGAAGCATTGCATGGTGGTCGACGACTCGGACGTCATCCGCAAGGTGGCGCGCGCGTTTCTCGAGCGCATGGGCTACATGGTCACCGAGGCGGAGAACGGCGATGACTGTCTGAAGCGCTGCGACGTCGCCATGCCGGACCTGATCCTGCTCGACTGGCACATGCCCGGCATGACCGCGGTCGAGACCTTGACCGCGCTGCGCCGCATGCAGAAACAGGCGAACCGCCAGCCGGTGATCGTCTACATGACCACCGAGATCGGAAGAGCACACGTCTGAACTCCAGTCACTTAGGCATCTC
>CALFEM010000335.1 GCA_937950105.1 uncultured Alphaproteobacteria bacterium
GTCCGACGTCTACGCCGCTGAGACGGTCGCCCGTGCCGTGCAGGCCTCGACCGGCGTTCAGGCCGACAGCTGGATCAAGACCAACGCGCAATTCTTCACCGCGGTGAACGCTCAGCAGTCCTCCAACACTATGATCCGCTTATTCGTAGGACTGTCCGTCGCCTTCGGCATTGCGAGCGTGCTCGTCGTATCCGTCATTCAGCGATCCAAGGACATCGGTATCCTGCGCGCCATGGGAACCTCGCAGGGCCAGATCTTGCGTGTTTTCCTTCTGCAAGGCGGACTGCTGGGATTGGCTGGATCGATCATCGGCTCGGGCTTGGGCGCGGGCGCCCTCGTCATGTGGCACACCTACATGCGGCAGGCTGACGGCACTGAGCTGTTTCCGCTTATTCTCGAAACCCGGCTGTTCGCCTCGGCGATCCTGCTGGCCGCTGTGACCGGCGTCGCCGCCGCCGCAGTGCCGGCGATCCGCGCGGCGCGCCTCGATCCAGTGGTGGCAATCCGTGGCTGACCGGCAGAACGTCTTGCGGCTCGAAGGGGTCACGAAGGCCTACAACGTCGGCACGCCCGTCGAGGTCGAGGTGCTGCACGGCATCGATCTCAGCCTGATGCGCGGCGAGTTCGTGGCCCTGATGGGGCCTTCAGGCTCGGGCAAGAGCACGCTTCTCAACATCATTGGCCTGCTCGACCGTCCGACGTCGGGCCGCCTCTTCATCGAAGGCCACGAGACGAGCATGCTCGATGATGCGGCGTTGACCCGGCTGCGCGGGCACAGCATCGGGTTCGTGTTCCAGTACCACTATCTGATCTCGGCCTTTACCGCGCTCGAGAACGTGATGATGCCGATGCTGGTCGAGCGGTCGTTCCCTGACGCGGCGATGAAAGAGCGCGCGGAATCGCTGCTCGCACAGGTCGGCCTGACACAGTGGCAGAACAACCTCGCGACCAACATGTCGGGCGGGCAGCAGCAGCGCGTCGCCATCGCCCGCTCGCTGGCGATGAACCCCGCCCTGATCCTGGCTGACGAGCCCACGGGCAATCTCGACACCAAATCGGCGGACACGGTGCTTGAGATGATGCGGCGCATCAACGTCGAGAACGGCACGACGTTCCTGATCGTAACCCACAGCAACGATCTCGCCCGGCGTTGCGATCGGACCGTCGAGGTCGTCGACGGCCGCATGACTGCAACAAGCGGGTGAGACAATCACGAGACACGCACTCAGGCAATCGCGGAGACTCCCATGACACGCATGAAAGCCGCCGTTTTCGTCGAACCGGGCCGCATCGTCCTCGATGAGAAGCCCATCCCCGATATCGGACCGCTCGACGCGCTGGTGCGGATTACGACCACGACCATCTGCGGGACGGACATTCACATCCTCAAAGGCGAGTATCCCGTCGCCAAAGGACTGACGATCGGGCATGAGCCGGTCGGCGTCATCGAGAAGGTCGGCCCGGCCGTGCAGGGCTACCGCGAAGGCCAGCGCGTCATTGCCGGCGCCATCACGCCGAGCGGCTACTCCAACGCGCGCTTGTGCGGCTTCGGCAGCCAAGACGGGCCCCATACGAAGCACGGCTTCAAAGCGCTCGGCGGCTGGAAGTTCGGCAATACGATCGACGGCTGCCAGGCCGAGTTCGTGCGTGTTCCCGACGCCATTGCGAACCTCGCTCCCGTTCCCGACGGGCTGACCGACGAGCAAGTCCTGATGTGCCCCGATATCATGTCGACGGGCTTCAGCGGTGCTGAAAGCGGCAACATCCGCATCGGCGATACGGTCGCCGTCTTCGCACAAGGCCCGATTGGATTGTGCGCGACGGCCGGCGCAAAGCTCTCGGGCGCCACCACCATCATCGTGGTCGACAGCATCGCTGGCCGCATGGAGGTTGCGCGCACACTCGGCGCCGATCACTGCATCGATTTCAAGAGAGCCGATCCGGTGGACGAGATCATGCGACTGACGGAGGGCCGAGGCGTCGATGTCGCGATCGAGACGCTTGGGACGCAGGCGACCTTCGAGGCGGCGCTGCGCGTGCTCAGGCCTGGCGGCACGCTGTCGAGCCTCGGGGTCTATTCGACCGACCTCAAGATCCCGCTTGGGCCCTTCGGCGCGGGCCTTGCTGACACCAGGATCGTGACCACGCTGTGCCCAGGCGGCAAGGAGCGCATGCGGCGACTTATGTCAGCGATCCATGGCGGCCGCGTCGATCTGCGCCCGCTCGTCACGCATCGCTTCAAGCTCGACGAGATCGAAGAGGCCTACGATCTTTTCGGTCATCAACGCGACGGCGTGCTCAAGGTGGCCATCGTCCCATGACTGCCAGGGTCTCCGTACCTACGAAATCTCGCCGCACGTCGGAATCCAGGCGGACGAAGCTGCCGTTGCCGGAGGTCTACCGGTACATCGAGCCAGGCCCAGTGGTTCTTCTAACGACGGCGGATAAGGGCCGCGCCAACGTCATGACTTTGTCGTGGCACATGATGGTAGAGTTCGCGCCGCCGCTGATTGCGTGCGTCGTCAGCGGCGCTAACTTCAGCTTCGCTGCGTTGAAGGCGACCAGGGAATGCGTCATCGCCATCCCGGGCGTGAGACTGGCGCGCAAGGTAGTCACTATCGGCAACTGTAGTGGGCGCGACACGGACAAGTTTGAGGTCCTCAAACTGGCCACGGCGCCCGCTTCGCGAGTCGCGGCCCCACTGCTCACGGACTGCTTCGTCAATCTGGAATGCAAGGTGTCAGACAGCCGCCTTGTGAACAGCCGCAATCTGTTTGTTCTCGAGGTCATCGCAGCGTGGTTCGATCGGGCCCGAAGCAGCACGAAGACCATTCATCATCATGGCTACGGCACCTTCGTCGTCGACGGACGCACGCTGACGCTTCCGTCGAAGATGCCTTAGGCTGCTCGGGAGCACGAGTGGTACGAACTTGAGCATCACGGCCGGAAGCGCACTCCGCACGTTCGCGGCGCTTGTGGGGGCGAGGCTAGGCCACAAACTCATAAACGGGATTTCCAAGCGGCGCGAACAGTGGTTCAGAGTTTCAACCGTGGAGGGTGGGATGGCACAGCTTCGTCGCGAAAAACTCACCGATGCCGAATGGTCGATCATCGATCCGTTGCTGCAGCACAGGTCTCGCGGCGTTGCCCGTGTCGATGACCATCGGGTGCTGAACGGAGTCTTCTGGCGGCTCTGATCGGGTTCGCCGTTGGCGGACGTCCCGGAACGGTATGGACCCTAAACGACCTGCTACAATCGCCTCGTCCGGCGGCGCAAAGCCGGCATCTGGGACAAGCTTCTGCAAGCCGTTTCGGAAGCCTACAACGGCAAGATCCAGATGATCGACAGCTCGGTCCTGCGTGTGCATCAGCACGCGGCCAACGGCGAAAAAAAAGCAGCCATCGTCGTTGCATGGGTCGCTCCCGCGGTGGGCTTACGACCAAGATCCACGAGGTCGTCGACGCGCACGGCCTCCCGATCCTTCTCAAGCTGACCGAAGGCCAGGCTCGCGGCGGACGGACTGGCGAGGGAATACTCGGGCTGCTCGGTCCAGATTGCGTCCTGCCGGCAGGTCGCGTCTACGACAGCGACGCGCTGAGGGCGAAGATTGCGGACACCGGCGCCCTTGCGAACATCAGGCCCCTCGACAATCGCACCGATCCAAAACTCAAGATCATGGGGGACGGAAACCTGCTTCTTTTTCGACGACACCAAGCGCTACGTTGAAGGGGCACCGTTCCTAAACAATACAGCGCGAGAGAAAATCTTCGAGCAGAGCGTTTTCCGCGTCTGCTCGCGTCCCGACACGGTGCTGCGGGGCCGCAGATCGTATCAGTGACAGGTCGCCGATCGATGCACGGGTCGCTCGCTCACCCCGTCTCGTAAAATCGACGCCGACGCGCGATGACATCGCTAAGCGCCTGGATCTCGAGCAATCGAGGCTCGACGGAGCTGTCTTGTTCCGTTTGCCAGGATCGATCGGCCAGGGTATCGAGCAGAAAGTCGTCGAGGTCGGCCTGGGCAAGATCGAGCTCAGACACCGACGCGGCGTTCTGCAGGCGTCGTGTTATGGATTCCAGGTTGAGGCCTGCTGCCGCGGACGGACTCCTTGCAGGACCTATCCCAGCCCAGCCGAGGAAGCCTGTGATCGAGGAGCCCATGATGCTTGCCGCGAACAGTGTCAGCCAGATCTCCTCGCTGTAGAGTTCGAGTAGAGATTTCACCTCGTCATTGACGAAAGCGGCGGCACCGTCGTGGGGCAGGTAGCGCCTGACCTTGTCGAGTGGCGGCAGCTCGATGTCGAACGTTCCGGGCTCGTAGCGCCGAAGCCGCGTGCGAATACTGGAAAGAGCCTTGGCGAGCATGGCCCCATGGCGTTCGGACAGAGTGTCGCTCGCGACCAGCTCGTAGGTGATCGCAATCGTGGTCGCTTCCTCCTCGGGCAATGGCGGAGCCCCTGCGAAAATTCCTGCTGGTAGCTCGATCGCCTCGAAATCGAGGTACTGGCGCGCAAGCCCTTCCGCCGGCGCAATCGCTTCGACGTGAATCTCGCTCTCGTCGAAGCCTCGCAAGCCGACCAGGGTGTTGCGGGTGACGACACCGGCGGGATGACCTACCAGAAAAAAACCATCCAGCTGACCGTCGGCGATCCCGGCGCGCACAGCCCCGCTGGACAGCTCTTGGAGATCGACGTCGGACGAGTTGAGGTTGTGGTGCGTCAGGACATGTTCGACGATCGTCTTGTTCGTGTCGGTCTCGCCACGCATGATGGCGATACGTTTGCCTTTGAGATCAGCGACCGACTTCAGTGCTTTTCCTTTCGGAGAGACGAGCATGACCGCACGTCGATGCAGGATCACGATCGAGCGCGCATCCTTCGACGTCGGGTCGTCACTGCGCAGTACAGCAAGATCGACGCGGCTGGCGTCGAGCAGGCTGCCCGCAGCAGCGCTGTCATCCACGGCAACGAGACGTAGCCGAACGCTACCGCGCGTCTCGCGCAAGGCTTTGGACGTCGCTTGCATGAAGCGCCATTGGCCGCTGTCGATCGGCCCCACGGCAACCGTCATCCGAATCGGCATCGCCCAGAGATAGTACGCTGCCAGGACGGCGCTCATCGCGCCCAACAAGACGGTTAATCGTCGCCAGAGGAAGTCCAGCTGCATCGGTAGCTCGAATCTCGTCTATAACGGTGCTCAGAATGCGCCCGACCGGTAGTCGACAATGGGCCAACGCTGCTGCCACGACATTTCCGTCGTAAACGTTCTCGTCGGCAACAGTGGGTTGTCCGTCGCAAATGACCATTCTGACGTGTGCCGCATTGACCTTGCGCCGGGTCGGCGAACAACGCGCGCGACGAATTCGAGCGGACGCAATTTCTGCATTCTCCCTACGAAGGAAACCCTGGTTGCGCCTCGTTTCCTTCAAGAACTTTGCATCAAGTCGTGCAAGTTGATCGTTCAATCAATGAACCGGAGGCGAAAATGGAAGCGACGAGACGTGGATTTGGGCTGGTGATGGCAAGTGCTGCCATGATGCCGGTTGCCGCGCATGCACAACAGGGCCGGAGCGGCCGCGGCGGGCGTGGACAGAGCAGCGCGAAAGACGGTCCACCGCTCGCCAAAGACGATGCAGAGCGAAAGGCGCTGGCCGTGCTCGACGACATCGACAAGCGGCAGCAGTACTACAACGTCACACTCGAGGACGGGCGGCTGTTGCGCGTGTTCGCCCAGTCGATCGGTGCCAAACGCGTGATAGAGATCGGAACGTCGACGGGGTATTCTGGGATCTGGCTCGCGCTTGCGATGCGGACGACTGGCGGCAAGGTGACGACCTACGAGATCGACACGGCGCGGGCCGATATCGCTGCCACGAACTTCAAGCGTGCCGGAGTCGACGGCCAGATCGAGATCATTCTGGGGGATGCCCATGCGGAGGTGCCCAAGATCCAGGGGCCGATCGACCTAGTCTTCATCGACGCCGACAAAGAGGGATATCTCGTTTATCTGCGAAGCTTGCTTCCGAAGCTGCGGCCCGGCGGCCTCGTGATCGCCGACAACATGCAGGTGCCGGCTCCCGATCCCCGATACGTCGAGGCTGTCACGACCGATCCCAGTCTCGAGACGCTCTTCCTCAACATGCACGCCACTGGTCTCGGCGTGACGTTGAAGAAAGCATGATCCTCGATGGATCAACGAGAGCTGGAGTGCGCCGGGACAGCAGCTCGGCCAGGTCGGTTCAACGTAATCGCGGCCTCACGAATCACCGTCCTCCAGCGCTCGACTTCGACGTCAATGAGCTTCGCCAGGAACTCCTGGTGATTGCTGGTCGGCGCGCATGATGTCTTAACCGAGACCGTCCATTGGCTCCTTGATGTCGGGCCGCGCCGAAACTGCGCTGGCCCATGCGACGTCCGGAACTGGCAAATTCCGCGCCTTGCTTAGCCAAGAGCCCATCGTTACGGCTGGATCGTTACGGCTGGATTGTGAATCTTCAGCCGCTGAGGCAGACTCAATGTCGAAATCAGCCGTCATCCCGTGCCTTCGTTACCGGGACGCTCCTGCCGCGATTGAGTGGCTCGTCAGCGTTTTCGGACTTGAGAAGCACCTCGTCGTACCCAACCTCAAGGGTGGGATCGCACATGCAGGTCCTGTCCGTCCCAGCCCTCGGGATTTGGCACTCGCAGTCGACTGCAGCCGGTGTGGCGTTCGGGCTCGCGGCAGTTGACGCAAAGCACGCCTGGTCTCGCGACGCATTGACCAGCATCACTTCGCCGAGATCAGGCTGCAGTGCCGCCTGATGACTTCGCCTCCGTGCGCAGGAAATCCAGGAACGCGCGCAGAGGCAGGGGCATGTGACGTCCGTTCGCGTAGTAGAGGTAAGGGCCGGAGAAGCTCGGCGCCCACTCGGGGAGCACCACCTCGAGCTTGCCCGCATCGATTGCGGGCCGCAGGAAGCCTTCGAACGTGTGGACGAGTCCCAGGCCCTGCAGAGCAGCCTCGAGCGACATCTCGATGTTGGACGCGATCAGCGGACCGCTCGGATTGATCTTCAGCGCCTGCTTGCCGCGCTCCAACTCCCACGGCTCGACCACGCCGCTCGGGAAGCGATGGCGGATGCAGGCGTGCTTCAGGAGATCACGCGGGTGCTTTGGAATGCCGACTGATTTCAAATAACTTGGCGAGGCCGCGGTGACGAAACGCTGGCGCCGCGGTCCGATCGGGACAGCGATCATGTCGCGGTCGAGCCGCTCATCATAGCGAACGCCCGCATCGAAGCCGGCGGCGAGCACGTCGATGAAGTTGTCGTCGGCGAAGACCTCCAGCGTGATGCCGGGATGCCGCGCCAGGAAGCGTGCCGCAATCGACGGTAGGACGAGTCGAGCGACGACCAGCGGCACGTTGAGGCGCAGCGTGCCGGCCGGGCTGTCGCTACTGGTGCCAACCGTCTCGACCGCGACCGAGATCTCGCCGAGCGCCGGGAGCAGACGCTGGAGCAGCCGGCCACCAGCCTCCGTCGGCGTCACGCTTCGCGTCGTACGATTGAGGAGCCGCACGCCGAGCCGCGCCTCGAGCCGGCGGATCGCCTCGCTCAAAGAGGAGGCCGAGACCCCGCGCAGGTTGGCCGCACGCCGGAAGCTGCGGGCTTCGGCGACAGCCGCGAAGGCGGCGAGATCGGAGAGGTCGAGGGTGCTCATTGTGCAAAATATCGAACAAGCCGTTCATGAGAATATGGATTGTCGCACAGACAGGTGAAGCCGTAAATGGGTGGCATGGCGCAACGTGGTGCAGCAGTGATCGAGGTGACGTCATGCAGATGCGAGCTTTGAGTCCAACAGGCACACAAGTCTCGGCGCTCGGCCTGGGGTGCATGGGCATGTCGGACTTCTACGGTCCCGCCGACAGGACCGAGAGCATCGCCACCGTTCGCGCCGCGCTCGATGCCGGCGTGACGATGCTCGACACCGGCGACTTCTACGGCGCGGGCCACAACGAGCTGTTGCTTCGCGAAGCACTCGCCGGCCGGCGGCGCGAGGACGTGTTCATCGCCGTCAAGTTCGGCGTGCTGCGCGATCCCGCGCACGGCTTCCTCGGCATCGACGTTCGTCCGGCCTCGGTGAAGAACGCTCTGACCTATACGCTGCAGCGGCTTGGCACCGATTATATCGACCTCTACATGCCGGCCCGGCTCACGCCCGAGCTGCCGGTGGAGGACACGGTCGGCGCCATCGCCGACATGGTGCGCGCCGGCTATGTGAAGCATATCGGGCTGTCCGAGGCAGGTGCTGCCACTTTGCGGCGCGCGCATGCCGTGCATCCGATCACGGCCGTGCAGCTCGAATACTCGATCATCTCGCGCGACATCGAGCGGGCGATCATTCCCGCGGCGCGCGAGCTCGGCGTTGCCGTCACGGCCTACGGCGTGCTCTCGCGGGGGCTCCTGTCGGGGCACTGGACGCCGGAGCGGCAGGCCCAGATCCGCGACTTCCGCGCGATTCTGCCCCGTTTCCAGGCCGAGAACCTCGCCAGCAATCTGGCCCTTGTCGCGGTCTTGAAGGAGATCGGCGCCGCGCGTGATGCGACTGTCGCCCAGGTCGCAGTGGCGTGGGTCATGGCGCAGGGCGAGCGCCAGCGAGCGACCATCATTCCCCTCGTCGGCGCCCGCAGCCGCCGCCAGCTCACCGAGTCGCTCGGCGCTGCAGGCCTGACGCTCACGAGCGAGGATCTCTCGCGGATCGAGGCCTCCATCCCGTCGGGAGCGGCCAGCGGCTCGCGCTACCCAGAAGATCAGATGGCGATGCTCGACAGCGAGCACTAGCGGCGCGGCAAGGCACTTAGTCACGAAACGATAAGAGGAGTCGAAGATGATCACGCTCAACATCAACGGTCGGAGTCTGACGGCCGACGTCGATCCGCAAACGCCGAGATCGGAAGAGCGTCGTGTAGGGAAAGAGTGTAGATCTCGGTGGTCG
>CALFEM010000336.1 GCA_937950105.1 uncultured Alphaproteobacteria bacterium
TACGAGATGCCTAAGTGACTGGAGTTCAGACGTGTGCTCTTCCGATCTCAGTTCCGCCCGCAACGGTGGCGGATCGGTCGGCGCGGGCGATGCGGCGCGGGTCGAGAGCCTGGAGACGCAAGTGCGCTCGCTCGCCGCCGAGGTGCAGCGGTTGAACACCGAGATCAAGCGCCTCGGCGGCGCGGGCGCGGGCAGCTCCGCGGCGTCGACGCCAGCACGCGGCGGCTATGCCGATGCCGCGGGGACCTCGGGCACCTACATTCCGCCGTCCGCCAGCGGGCGCAACAGTGAGCCGGCGCCGTCGTTCGGCTCGACCACCGTCACGCCGAGCGCGCCTGCCGGCGATCCGATCGGCTCGCTGATCGGCGGCTCTGCGGCGGCGGGTGGTGGCGGCGGCGGTACGCAGATGGCGGCGATCCCGCCGGCGGGCGGTGGCAACGCCAAGCAGGACTACGAGGCGGCATACGGGCATCTGTTGCGGCAGGACTACGGCGCGGCGGAAGCGGCGTTCGAGGAGTTCCTGAAGACGCACCCGTCCGATCCGCTGGCCGGCAATGCGCAGTACTGGCTCGGCGAGACGCATTTCGTGCGCGGCGCCTACAAGCCGGCGGCGGCGGCCTTCCTCAAGGGCTATCAGAACTTCTCGAAGAGCAACAAGGCGCCGGACAGCCTGCTCAAGCTCGCCATGTCGCTCGACCGGCTCGGGCAGAAAGACGCGGCCTGTTCGTCGTTCGGCGAACTGGTCGGCAAGTTCCCGGACGCGCCGTCGCACGTGAAGACGCGTGCGGCAAGCGAGCAGAAGCGGCTCGGCTGCCGCTAGTTTCGCTACGCGAGTGGGCTGCCGCCCACGCCCGCTCGGGGGAAGGCTCCCCCGATCCCCCTCCTTTTTTGTCGTGTCCACGCGGCACTCGCTGTGCCGCCAGCTTCGTCATAGAAGGAAGGGGTTCGGGGAACTCGTTCCCCGAGCGGGTGCGGGCGGCAGCCCGCTTGCGCAGCAAGTCCGATGACCTCGACCCTCCCCATTTCCGACGACGAACTGCCGGCCCTGTTCGCGGGCCTCGAACGCGTGCCGCTGGCGCTCGCCGTGTCGGGCGGTGCCGACAGCATGGCGCTGATGCACATGATCGCGCGCTGGGCGGCGCGCGAGGATGTGCGCGCGACGTGGACGAGTGATGCAGCCGCAGCGTTTGTTCCTCATGTCGTTGTGATGACGGTCGATCACGGTCTGCGCGTGGAGTCTGCGGACGAAGCTGCGTTCGTGGCGCGTGAAGCGCAGAAACTCTCTCTGCCGTGTCAGGTGCTGCGCTGGGAGGGTGAAAAGCCCGCGACCGGAATCCAAGCGGGAGCGCGCGAGGCGCGCCGCGCGCTCCTCGTCGATGCAGTTCATGACGAGGCCAAGCGGTTCACCTCGCTCGCGCAGGCGCAGGGCATGCGATTGCGGCCCTGTTTGCGGGCGCTCGTGATGGCGCATCACCTGGAGGATCAGGCCGAGACGTTCCTGATGCGGCTCGCGCGTGGCAGCGGCCTCGACGGTCTGCGCGGCACGCGCTCGCGTGACCTGATCACGCGCGCAGCAACTGCGGAGCGTCCGCGGTCTTATTCGGTCGAGCTGTTGCGACCGCTGCTCGGCGTGCCAAAGGCGCGACTGGTGGCGACGCTGCAGGCATATGGGGCGAGATGGATCGAGGACCCGAGCAACGACGATGAGCGCTTCGAGCGCGTGCGTATCCGCAAGACGCTGCAGCAACTCGAGCCGCTCGGCTTCACCGCCGAGAAGATCGCGCTCAGCGCAAGACGGCTGGCGGACGCGGAGTTGTCTCTCCGCTACCTGGTCGAGGAGTGGGTAAAGCCGCCATACCTCGCCAAACCGCATTGGCTTTACGGAGAGCTGGAGATCGGCGGTCCATTGTTCGCCAGCGCATACTTCGGCGTTCGCACGCTGCGGCAAATGCTGTGCAGCTATGGCGGCGCTTCGCGGGAACCGGAACTCTCGCAATTGGAGGAGTTGTTCCAACTGGCTCGCTCCACGGACCGGCGCGAAGCTCACCGTGGCTCGACCTTGGTCGGCTGCATTGTTGAGTTCAGGGGAGAGAGCGGCGGAATCCTCCGCATCTATCGCGAGGGGGGCGGTGAAGGTCTGCCGGTGGTGCCGCTCGACCCTGGACAGGCGGTCGATTGGGACGGCGGGCGGTTTACGGTCGAGGCCGGCACTGCAGCGCCGACCGGAGCGGTGGTGAGGGCGCTCGGCATGCAGGGTTGGGCGGACCTCAAGCGGGCGGTGAAAGGGCTCGGCGATCTCGGCTGGCCGGCGGCGGCGGTGGCGACGGTGCCGGTGATCGAATGTGGTGGCGGGATCATTGCGTATCCGGTGATCGACAGGGCCGTGCGGCTGCTGCCCGAGGAGAAACGTCAGATCAAGGAGCGATGGGCTGCCTTCGCGTCCGGGCTCGGGCACGCCGAATATTCCGTGAGCTTCTGGCCGCGGCCGTGGTGACGGCGCCTGCCAAGCCACCGAAGGCGGCTCACCGGCTGGTAACCGGCCCTGTGCCAAGCTCGCAGCCGGACCCCTTTTTGTGACGGTGGACACGTATTTTCTGATGCAGGCCGGTGCAATGTCCGCGTGGGCGCGGCGCAGGGGCAGCTCGGCTTGGCAAAGGGGGTTGGTCCACCTATGTTAAGCCGACGTAGCGAATAGGCTTGCGCACCGGGGTCGTGGGGCTACATCTGCCCGCGGTTGCGCGTTTTCCGTCCCGCCTGCCAAGGGCTGGACACGAGGGGGCCCGGCCCGCACCGGGACGAACAGGACGACTGGATGAACCCGAACTTTCAGCGGTTGGCGATCTGGGCGGCGGCGCTCGTCCTTTTGGCCGCGCTTTTCAACCTCTTCAACAACAACTCGGCTCCGGGGCGGCGCGGTAACGACGTCAGCTACTCGAAGTTCCTCGCCGACGTCGAGGCCGGCAAGGTCTCCGAGGTGACGCTCTCGGGCAACCGCATCTCCGGCAAGCTGCGCGACGGCTCGGGCACGTTCTCGACCTATGCGCCGGAAGACCCGGGGCTGGTCGAGCGGCTGCGCTCCAAGGGCGTCGAGTTCACCGCGCGTCCGAACGAGGAGGACGTGCCGTCGGTCATGAGCCTGCTGCTCTCGTGGTCGCCGATGCTGCTGTTCATCGCCGTGTGGATCTACTTCATGCGCCAGATGCAGTCCGGCTCGGGCCGCGCCATGGGCTTCGGCAAGTCGCGCGCCAAGCTGCTCACCGAGCGCCACGGCCGCGTCACGTTCGAGGACGTCGCCGGCGTCGACGAGGCCAAGGGCGATCTGCAGGAGATCGTCGAGTTCCTGCGCGACCCGCAGAAGTTCCAGCGCCTCGGCGGTCGCATCCCGCGCGGCTGCCTGCTGGTCGGCCCTCCGGGCACCGGCAAGACGCTGATCGCGCGCGCCGTGGCCGGCGAAGCCAACGTGCCGTTCTTCACCATCTCGGGTTCCGACTTCGTCGAGATGTTCGTCGGCGTCGGCGCTTCGCGTGTGCGCGACATGTTCGAGCAGGCGAAGAAGAACGCTCCGTGCATCATCTTCATCGACGAAATCGACGCGGTCGGCCGGCATCGCGGCGCTGGTCTCGGCGGCGGTAACGACGAGCGCGAGCAGACGCTCAACCAGTTGCTCGTCGAGATGGACGGCTTCGAGGCCAACGAGGGCATCATCATCATCGCCGCGACCAACCGTCCCGACGTGCTCGATCCCGCGCTGCTGCGTCCCGGCCGCTTCGATCGCCAGATCGTGGTGCCGAACCCGGATGTCATCGGCCGCGAGAAGATCCTGCGCGTGCACATGAAGAAGGTGCCGGTGGCGCCCGACGTGGACCCGAAGATCATCGCGCGCGGTACGCCGGGCTTCTCGGGCGCGGACCTTGCGAACCTCGTC
>CALFEM010000337.1 GCA_937950105.1 uncultured Alphaproteobacteria bacterium
TCATCACCACACTCGAGGCCGCTATCGGACGCAAGGCGGAGCGCATCTTGAAGCCGACATCGTGCGCCAGGTCGTCGACGTCGGCGAAGGTGGCCGGTACGTCGCCCGGCTGCATCGGCTTCAGGATGCGCTCCGCCCTGCGTCCGATAGCGGCCTCGAGTGTGGTGATGAACGTGTCCAGTTCGACCGGCTGGTTGTTGCCGACGTTGTAGATCCGGTAGGGCGCCCAGCTGCGGCCCGGATCGGGAGCCGAGCGGTCGAAGTTTGCGTTCGCCTTCGGCGGCCGCGCGGCCACGCGCACGACACCCTCGACGATGTCGTCGATGTAGGTGAAATCGCGCAGCATGCGGCCCTCGTTGAAGACTTCGATCGGCCGGCCTTCGAGGATCGCCTTGGTGAACAGCATCGGCGCCATGTCGGGGCGACCCCACGGGCCGTAGACCGTGAAGAAGCGCAAGCCCGTGGTCGGGAGCGCGAACAGATGGCTGTAGGTATGCGCCATCAGCTCGTTGGCCTTCTTGGTCGCCGCGTAGAGGCTGACCGGATGATCGACGGCATCAGTGACCGCGAACGGCATCCTGGTGTTGGTGCCGTAGACCGAACTGGACGAGGCGTAGACGAGATGGCCGACCGCATGCTGGCGGCAGCCTTCGAGCACGTTGCCGAAGGCGACCAGGTTGGAGTCGATGTAGGCGGCCGGGTTGACCAGCGAATAACGCACGCCCGCCTGCGCGGCGAGATGGATGACGACAGCCGGGCGCAGCGTTTCGAACAGTCGTGCGGTCGCCTCGCGGTCGGCGAGGTCGAGTCGCTCGAACGAAAACCCGGGCGATCTGGTGAGCCGCGCCAGACGCGCGTCCTTGAGGGCCGGATCGTAATAGGTGTTGAGGTTGTCGACGCCGACGACGCGGTTCCCGGCTTCGAGCAGGCGCTCGGTCACGTGCATGCCGATGAACCCGGCGGCGCCGGTCAGCAGGATCGTGGCGTCGGACTTGCTCGTCATCGGGCTCGGCACCGGGGCCTTGGGTTTGCAGACCATTACTATGCGCCACGCGCAGGGCAGCGTCGCGACGCAATCTGCGTTCGGTGCGCCACGTCGACAGCGAATGCCCGGTTCGCGCGCCGTTGGCAACGTCTCTCTGGTGAAATACCGGGGCGCACCGGATTGCCCGCAATTGGCAATGGAAAACCCCGACTCGACGCCGTTCACCCAATCATCTAATCAGCAGCGAGACGAGCCGGCGGTGGCACCGCCCGGCACCGGGCACGGCGCCTGGCATGGAGGGCGTCCAGGGGATGTTCAACGCGGAGCCGGAAAGTCTGCACCGGCCGCTGGCAACCCGTGTCGGCGGCATACTGCCCGGCACGGTGCTGATGCTTTCTGCCATCGGCCTGGCGATCGCCTCCCGCGCGGCGCCGTTCTATCTCGGCGCCCTGCTTCTCAGTGTCCTGGTGGTATCGCCACGCGCGACCTGGCGACGTGGTCTTCAGCATGCGGTGGCACAGCCGCTGGTCGCGCCGCTCGCGCTGCTGATCGGCTATGCCAGCCTTTCGGCATTCTGGGCGCACGACCCGGCGGGCACACTCGAGAAATCGGGCATCGCGCTCGCGGTCGTCGCGGCGACATCGATCCTCGCGGTCGCTTTCGCCTCGCGTGATCGCATCGAGCGGCTGCACATTGCCGAGGGTTTGTGAATCGGGCTTCTGGTCGCCTGCGCCTACACGGTATTCGAGATCGCGACCGACCAGTTCATCGTCCGAACCGTCGTCAACACGCTCGGCATCGCGCCGGGGACCATGCGCCCCCCTCAGGCCTATCTGTTCAGGAACGGCCAGCTCATCAAGATCGATATAAGTGCGGTGACGCGCAACATCGCACCGCTGACGCTGTTGCTGTGGCCGGCCATGATCGGAGTTCGCGGCTATATCGCCGCGCCGGTCGCGCGATTTGTCAACGCGGCGCTACTGACCATGACGGGTGTGGCTGTGATGATCTCGCCGCACGAAACGTCGAAAGCTGCTTTCGTAGCCGGGCTCTCGATCTGGCTGGCGGCCCGAATGTGGCCGCACGCGGCCGCAAATCTTGTCCGAGCGGGCTGGGTGGCCGCATGCCTGTTGCCGATCCCGCTGGCGATAGGACTTCATACAGCCGGAATACACACCAAAAACTGGTTGCCTGCCTCGGCACGTCATCGCGTCGAGATCTGGAACTATTCCGCACGCGACACGCTCGCCGCGCCGATTTTCGGTAACGGCGCCATGACGACCTACGCGACCGTCGCGGAGACGCCGCCGGAACGGCGCAACCGGCTGACGCCGCCGCACCAGCACAACGTCTACTTGCAGGTGTGGCAGGAACTCGGGCTGGTCGGAGCGCTTCTCCTGCTGCTGGTCGGCTGGCGCTTACTGGATATCGTCGCCGCCCTCGACACGCGAGCGCGGCCCTACGGATATGCCTTCGTCGCCAGCGCGGCCACCATCGCGTCCTCGAGCTACGGCATCTGGCAACTCTGGTTCATGGCGCTCTACGGCATGGCGGCGGTCGCTTTCGTGGTCGGCCTCGGTGCCGGTCGCGACCGGCCGGCCTGACACGAGGCTGCCGTGCATCAATCCGTCTAACGATCGGCATCCTCACTCGAGCCCGAACAGCTCGGCCGGTGCCTGATGATCTTCGGCCCACGTCGCCCACGCGACATCGGTCGGACAGAGAACCAGTTCCTCGACGTTCCAGGCGCCCTCGTCCGACTTCTTCAGCAATGCGCCAGTGAGATGGCTGACGTCACCCGAGCAGACGGTTTTCTCCCACTCTATGGCGGTGCCGCCCGGACCTTGCACGTCCGCCATCACGAACGCCCAAGGTGCCGTCACGGCGATGCGTTTCACGACGAACTCGACGGGCTGGCCGAGATCCTGCGCGATCGGCGCGCGTATGGCGTCGAGGATCGCCTTGCGCTCGGCGCCCGTGGGCGTGACCGTTTCCGCCAAAGCCCCCAGGGCCGAAAGTGAGAATGCCGCCGTGGCGAGTGCCGTACGGAGCATAGGGCTTTTGGCGATCATGGGAGCCTCCCTCGGTTTGACCTGACCTCCCGGCGGACACGCTGGCGCATCCGGCCCGTGAATCATAGCCACGATGACGCCGGGCCGAGGCTGTTGCCACGACGGGCGTCAACGCTGGCGAGGATGTCGCACCTGTCACGGGAGGGGACGTAGCGTTGGCCGCGGGGGGATGCGCACCAGCAGGCCGAGACGACAGGCCGTATGAGCTGCAGGGTCAGTGCCTGGCCGCCTCGGGGCTGGCAGATAGCCTTGGAAGGATTGGCTCCGCGGGTAGGGCTCGAACCTACGACCGTCCGATTAACAGTCGGATGCTCTACCACTGAGCTACCGCGGAACAGGCGTCCATGTCTGGAGGCGCGTGCCTCATAGCAGAAGCTTCGCCGCCAAGCCAACCCCAATAATGCAAAATGTCGGCATGGTCCACTGCGGGCCGTCCGGCGGAGCCGGTTGGCGCGGACGCGAGGAGCCGCGCCTCCGCCGTCACGCAGGCTTCGTCGGCCGCGATCATCCTGCCGGCTGGCGGATGCGACAGTCCGTCGACGGCGCGCGGCGGCCGCCATTGGGATGCAAGCGCGCGCGTGCGACACACCCTGGGCGGGGGCACGTCGAGCCGGTCTGGTCGGGCGAGGGAAGCTGGAGGCCACGCCCGGAATCGAACCGGGGTATACGGATTTGCAGTCCGCTGCGTCACCACTCCGCCACGTGGCCTTGCTCGCGGCGCCGTGTGGTGAGCCCGGCGCCGATGCCGGGCGCGCGATTGCTGCGCCAGCGTCAGAGAGCGCACCGCTTATCACACGGTGATCGCGTTCGACAAGCCGGGACCGACTGCGATCTGCGCCAGGGCAGCGATCACACGCGCACCGGCCTGTGTTTGCGCCCTCCCAATCGGGTCAAGTCGCTGCCCGTCGCCACCGCAGCGTCTTCCCCAAGAGGCGATATGGCCGGCCCCCTTGCGTTTGGCTATTTTGCCGTGGCAAGGGCGGTGCTCCGGCCTCTCGCCACAACTCGCGGGTGCGCTTCGCGCCACGTGTAGTATTTTGGGAGCTGCGGAATCGACCGGGCCGCACACCGGCGACGCGTTCGTCGAGCGGGTGCAGCACACGATGAGACGATATGAGCCGCGAGGCATGCCCGTCGCCGGCGAGACGGCAAGCGGAACTCGAGCCAGCAGGGGTGATCACGTGCCGACGATCGACTTCGAGAAGCAGCGCAAGAACATGGTCGAATCGCAGGTGCGTCCGAGCGACGTCACCGACCGGCGCATCATGCGCGCCATGCTCGAGGTGCCGCGCGAGCTGTTCGTGCCGACCGAGTTGAAGCCGATGGCGCACATGGACGAGAAGATCCCGCTGACGAAAGCGACGGCCGGCTCTCCGGCGCGTGGACTGATGGCGCCGCGTGCGTTCGCCAAGCTGCTGCAACTCGCGGAAATCGGCGAGGGCGCCATCGTCCTCGATGTCGGCTGCGCCACCGGATACTCGACCGCCGTGATCGCCAAGATCGCACAGACGGTCGTGGCGCTGGAGGTCGACCCCGCGCTCGCGGAAAGTGCGGGCAAGACGCTCGAACAGCTTGGCCACGTCAATGCGGCCGTCGTCACCGGCAGCCTGAACAACGGCTATGCCTCTGAAGGTCCCTATGACGCCATCGTGGTGTCCGGCGCCGTCGAGACGGTGCCCGCCGTGCTGCTCGACCAGTTGAAGGATGGCGGGCGTCTGGTCGCCGTGATGGCCGGACTGCCGCCGCGCGCGACCGTCTGGCGCCGCATCGGCCGCAGCTTCGACCGCCGCGAGGCGTTCGAGGCGGCAGCACCCGCGCTGCCCGGGTTCGAGGTCAGCAAGGACTTCGTCTTCTGAGGCGACGCACCGCCTGACGGGCCGACGGGCCGCTCGCTCTTTACATTTCGTTCAGCGAATCAGCCGCCAATCCGAACCTGCGGGGGGAGCATGTCCGCCCCGCCGGGGGAGCAGGTACGGCAGTGCGTCGAAACGGCAGTGATGGAGCGATCTACGGCGGGAGGCGCGCGGCCTTCTGGCGCCGTGCGCTCAGCTGTCTTCTGTCGGCCGCGCTGATGGTACAGCCGGTCGCCGCCGAAACGCTCAAGGAGGCGATGCGCTCGGCTTATCGCTACAACCCGCAGCTCGACGCCGAGCGGGCGCGGCTCCGGGCCACCGACGAGGGTGTTCCACAGGCGGCCTCCGGTTACAGGCCGACGGTGCGTGGTACGGCCGACTTCGGCCGCCACAGCCTGTCCACCAAGCCGTCGTCGACGAGTGCGGGCGAAAGCTCGCCGTGGGGTTATTCCATCACCGCGCGCCAGGAGATCTTTTCGGGGTTCCGCACCGAGAGCGCCGTCGGCGAGGCGGAGTCGAGCGTGCGCGCCGGCCGCCAGAATCTCGCCCAGGTCGAGGGGCGCACGCTGCTCGACACCGTCACAGCCTACACGGACGTGGTGCGCGACACGCAGGTGCTGCGACTGCGTGAGCAGAACGTCGCGGTGCTGACGCGCGAACTGGAGGCGGCGGAGGCGCGCCGTGCCGCCCGCGAGGTGACACTGACCGACGTGGCGCAGGCGCGCGCGCGTCGCGCACGCGCCGTCTCTGCCGCCGATCTCTCGAAGGCCAAGCTGCGCATCGCCCGCGCCAACTACCAGAAAGTCGTCGGCCACGCCGCCGATGCCGTGGGTGCGCCCGGGGTGCCGGAGCAGCGCCTGCCGCGCTCGCTCGCCGATGCGCTGGAGACGGCCGGCCAGGAAAGCCCGAACATCATATCTGCTCTCTACCGCGAGCAGGCGGCCCGCCATGCCGTCGACCGGGTGCGCGGCGAGCTGCTGCCCGAGGTGTCGCTGGAAGCCAGCTACAACCAGCGCTACGACCTTTCGGAGAGTTACGACGAGCAGAATTCGGCGAGCATCACCGGTCGCGTCAGCGTTCCGCTTTACGAGGGCGGTCTGGTCCACTCGCGCGTGCGCCAGGCCAAGCACGAGCACGTCGGCCGCCTGCAGGAGATCGAGCAGGCGCGTGCCGAAACCGAGGCCAACGTCTCGACGGCGTGGTCACGGCTGGTGGCGGCGCGGGCGCAGATCCGCTCCGACGAGGTGCAGGTCGAAGCCGCCACCAGCCAGATCGGAAGAGCACACGTCTGAACTCCAGTCACTTAGGCATCTCG
>CALFEM010000338.1 GCA_937950105.1 uncultured Alphaproteobacteria bacterium
CCGTCGGCATCGTCGCCAACCAGCCGATGGTGCTGGCCGGCGTGCTCGACAGTGACGCCTCTCGCAAGGCGGCACGCTTCGTCCGCTTCTGCGACTGCTTCGACATCCCCATCGTCACTCTCGTCGACGTGCCGGGCTTCCTCCCCGGCACCGCGCAGGAGTACGGCGGCCTCATCAAGCATGGCGCCAAGCTGCTGTTCGCTTTTGCCGAGGCGACCGTGCCGAAGATCACCTGCATCACGCGCAAGGCCTACGGCGGTGCTTACGACGTGATGAGCTCCAAACACATCCGCGGTGACGTGAATTATGCCTGGCCGTCGGCCGAGATTGCGGTCATGGGCGCCAAGGGTGCGGCCGAGATCATCTACCGCTCGGAGCTGAACGACCCCGAGAAGATCAAGGCCCGTTCCGACGAGTACCAGCGCCGCTTCGCCAACCCGTTCGTCGCCGCCGAGCGCGGCTATATCGACGAGGTGATCCTGCCGCGCGCGACGCGCATGCGCATCTGCCGCGCGCTCAACATGCTGCGCAACAAGACCGTCGAGAACCCCTGGAAGAAGCACGACAACATTCCGTTGTGAGCGCTCACGCCGGCTGATCCGCGCGCCAAGTGGCGCGCGGGCCGGCTCCGCGGGGGCGGCGCTCGCGCCGGCGGCCCTTGGCCGCTGGCCCTGCGGGCAAAGTGAAGTGGGTCAATCCATCGACGGTGTGCAGGGCGGGACAGGATGCCGGATTCCGCCGAGGTCGAAATCGAGCGACAGCGCTACTGGCGCGCCAAGGAGATCCTGCAGGGTCGGCTGGCGGCGACCGGCTACGATCCCGAACTGTTCGCTCGCTATGCCGACGTCCTCGCCGCCATGCGCGACTACGACGATGCGGGCCGCTTCGATCTTCTCGCCGGGCGTGTCGAGGGCGACGCTGGCTCTCGGGCCCGGGCCTTTCTCGCACGCCGGGCAAAACGATCCTTCGCACAACTGTGGGCGGAAATGCCGGCCGCCTGCCGTCGGGCCGAAACCGTTCGACTTCCTCAGGGTACGATCGCTCTGCTGAACGAGTACGGGCACTCGCCGGCAAAGATCGATCGGCATCTCGCCAAGCTCGTTCGACCTCAACCCCAGCGCCGCAGACGCATTCTCGACGACCCTGCTGCCGTGCTGCGTGGGCAGAGAACGGGCCTCGTGATCGGCGCGCTCCTGCTCGTGATACTCGCCGTCGGCGTGGTCGGGACCATGCAGATCGTGATGTCCGCGCTCGCCTGGGTCTACAACCTGCTTTGATGCAGGCGAGAGTTGAGCGCTTTGCGCGAGCTTCGTCGTTGCACCTGGAGCGCGCCGCCGCCATCTTCGCTTCGGCGCACTCGGATGACCGTGTGATACCAACCCGGCAGGAGCCAGCACCCATGAAGATCGACCTCGGCGGCAAGACCGCACTCGTAACGGGCTCTACGGCCGGCATCGGCCTCGCCATCGCCAAGGGGTTGGCAGGGGCCGGCGTGCGCATCGTCGTCAACGGCCGCCATCATGATAGCGTCGAGCGCGGCGTCGCGGCGGTGCTGGCAGCCGTGCCGGGGGGCGACGTGATCGGCGCGGCGGCGGACGTTTCCAACGCGCAAGGTTGCGCGGCGCTGGTCGCGGAGGTGCCGCAGGTCGACATCCTCGTCAACAACACCGGCATCTTCGAGCCGAAGGATTTCTTCGAGACGCCGGATGCCGACTGGATCCGCTTCATCGAGACCAACGTCATGTCGGGGGTGCGACTGTCGCGCGCCTACATGCCGGCGATGCTGAAGGCGGACTGGGGGCGCATCGTTTTCATCTCGTCGGAGTCGGGCCTCAACATCCCGAAGGAGATGATCCACTATGGCATGACCAAGACGGCGCAACTCGCCATCGCGCGCGGGCTCGCGGAACTCACGGCGGGCACGGGCGTCACGGTCAATTCGGTGCTGCCCGGGCCGACGCGCTCGGAAGGCGTCGAGGAGTTTCTCGCGGCGATGGCGCGCGATGCGGGCGTGTCGGTGGACGCGATGGCCGCGGGCTTCGTCAAGGAGCATCGCCCGTCGTCGCTGCTGCAACGCTTCGCCAGCGTCGATGAGGTCGCCAACATGGTGGTCTATGCCTGCTCGAAGGAGGCATCCGCCACCAACGGCGCGGCGCTGCGCGTCGAGGGCGGCATCGTGCGCTCGATCAGCTGAAGGGGCACGAAAGACTTGCTGCGCAAGCGGGCTCGCGCCCGCACCCCGCCGTGATGCGAAGCCTCCCGGACCCTCCCCATTTTTCACGACAGATCGGAAGAGCACACGTCTGAACTCCAGTCACTTAGGCAGCTCGTATGC
>CALFEM010000339.1 GCA_937950105.1 uncultured Alphaproteobacteria bacterium
CGAGATGCCTAAGTGACTGGAGTTCAGACGTGTGCTCTTCCGATCTTGTATCTGATCGTCGGCATGCTCGGGCTGAAGGACGCAGCCGGTTTCCTCGGGCATTTCCGCGGGCTGGCGCGGCAGGTCATGGCCGTGCCGATCCCCGGCGCGCACGAAGCCCCGTTCGAGCCCGGCGCGCTTGCAGGCGTCGCCCGCAACGCCGGTCTCACCGCCGAGGCCGCCGAGAGCGTGCCGGCCGCGATCCAGCGCCTCGAAGCGATGCACCACGGCCCGAAGCGCGTTCTGATCTGCGGCTCGCTCTACCTCGCCGGCCACGTCCTCGCCCTGCAGGACGGCATCGCCGCCCAACCGAACTAATTCTCCCGCTTCCTTCCTGAGGGGCGCACCGAAGTCGCCGCATTCACGCGGGTGCGCGAACTCTGCTATCAGGGGCGCCACACCTTCCCCCTCTCCCCATCCTTACGGGGAGAGGGAAAAGTCACCCACCGAGACCCCACGATGCCGAACGCAACACCCGCCACCGCCAGCGCCGTCCGCCCCGAGTGGGCCGAGGCGCGCCGCATCGTCGTCAAGATCGGCTCGGCGCTGCTGGTCGATCGTGCCACCGGCATCCTCAAGTCCGACTGGCTGGCGTCGACCATGGACGACGTTGCTGCGCTCGCCCGCGAAGGCCGCGAGATCATTCTCGTCTCGTCCGGCGCCATCGCGCTCGGCCGCCACACGCTGAAACTGCCGAAGGGTGCGCTCGACCTCGAGCAGAGCCAGGCGGCCGCGGCGGCCGGCCAGATCAGCCTCGCGCATGCCTACCAGGAGTTCGCGCGCGCCCGCGGCCTCACCGCAGCGCAGATCCTCGTCACCCTTGGCGATACCGAAGAGCGCCGCCGCTATCTCAACGCCCGCAACACCATCGAGTGCCTGCTGGCGCTGAAGGCGATCCCGGTCGTCAACGAGAACGATACCGTAGCTACCACCGAAATCCGCTACGGCGACAACGACCGGCTATCCGCGCGCGTCGCCTCGATGGTGTCGGCCGATTGCCTCGTGCTGCTGTCCGATATCGACGGCCTCTACACCGCGCCGCCCGGATCGAGCGCCGACGCGCATCGCCTCGATGTCGTCAGCGAGATCACGCCCGAGATCGAGGCGATGGCGGGCGACGCCGGCTCCGAACTCTCCAAGGGCGGCATGAAAACCAAGGTCGAGGCGGCCAAGATCGCGCGCGCCGCCGGCTGCGACATGATCATCACGTCCGGCAAGGTCATGCATCCGCTGCGCGGCATCGGCGAGGGCGCGCCGTGCACCTGGTTCCTGGCGCCGTCCGATCCGGTCACGGCGAAGCAGCGCTGGATCTCAGGCCAGCTCGAGCCGAAGGGCATCGTGCACATCGACGCCGGCGCCGAAAAGGCCATGCTCGCCGGCAAGAGCCTGCTGCCCGCGGGCGTCACCTCCGTGACCGGCAGCTTCGACCGCGGCGACGTGGTCATCATCCGCACCGCGAGCGGACACGAGATCGGCCGTGGCCTCGTCGCCTATGCCAAGGGCGACGCGGAACGCATCATCGGCAAGCGCTCCGCCGCAATTGCCGAGATTCTCGGCTATTCGGGCCGCGACGAGTTGATCCATCGTGACGACATGGCGCTCAATCGCGCGCTGAAGTGAGGCTGGCGCCGATGGCGGATGCACCGACAAGAGCAACCGGACGGCCATTCAAGGCGCTGCTGCGCGAGCTTTACGAAAGCGATACGCCGCGCGCGCGGGTGTTCTGCTACGGCCTGCTGGCGTTCGACCTGCTGACGGTCGTTTTCATCGTCGTCACGTCGTTCATGCCACGGCACCCCACCATCGAGGCGATCGACATCGTGCTCGGCGTGCTGCTGCTCGCCGATTTCGCGGCGCGCATGTGGCTGTCGAAAAAGCGCGTCAAGGAGCTGTCACACCCGGCGACGTGGGCCGACATCGTCGCCATCGCCTCGTTCCTGGCGCCGGTCGCGGGCGAGGCCGGCGGCTTCCTGCGCGTGCTGCGCACCTTGCGCCTGCTGCACACCTACCAGTTGTTGAAGCGCTTGCGGCGAGACTTCCCGTTCTTCCGCCGCAACGAGGACATCATCATCGCGCTGACGCACCTGCTGGTGTTCCTGTTCATCATGACCAGCCTCGTCTACGAAACGCAGCACTGGTCGAACCCGCAGATCACCAACTACGTCGATGCGCTCTACTTCACCGTGACGGCGCTGACGACGACCGGCTTCGGCGACATCACGCTGCCGGGCAGTACCGGCCGGCTCATCACGGTCGTCATCATGCTGTTCGGTGTGACGCTGTTCCTGCGCCTCGCGCAGGTGCTGTTTCGCCCGCACAAGATCCGCTTCCGCTGCCCGACTTGCGGGCTTCTGCGCCATGAGCCGGATGCGGTGCACTGCAAGGCCTGCGGCACCACACTCAACATCCCCGACGAGGGCGATTGATCCGGGCATTATGCTGCTGGAGCATCTTTATCCGACCGCCGAGTCGCCCGGGCGATTCCGTGCGATCGGATGATGCTCCAGGCGAGCGCCTCATCGCCGGCGCTCACGGCACTCAACCTTGCGGCGTCGCGTCACCGAGGCCATTGCCGTTGGCGAGCTTCTTCAACTCCATGATGCCGCGATTGAGTTCGGCCCCGAGGATCACGATCACCGCCGATACCTGGAAGAAGATCAGGGCGACCATCATCTGCGTCAGGCCGGCGTAGAAGCGCGAGTAGTCGGAGAAGCTCAGGTAGTGCGAGTAGAGGCCGGCGGCGGCGAGCCACAGCACCGTCGTCAGCAATATGCCCGGCCAGACGTCGGCGATGCGCCGCTTGCCCGCCGCCAGCCAGAGATGCAGCACCGTCAGTTGCGCCACCATGACGATGGCACCCGTCGCGTACCGGAAGGAGGCCGTGAGCCACGTGGAATCGAGCAGGTCCTTGAGCCACGACGGCTCGAAGCGTGCGGCAAGTCCGGGGCCGACGACCACCAGCCACGTCAGCGCCAGCATCGACAGGGCCGACACGAACACGAACAGCATGGCGAGCAGCAGCATCATCAGGTAGGGCCGCGTTTCCCGCTGGCGGTAGGCGCCGTTCAAGGCCGCGCGCAGCGTCTCGACGGCGCTGGTCGCGAAGAACAGCGCGATGCCGCCGCCGACTGTCAGCAGGTCGATGCGCGACGATCCCATGATGGCGTCGACCTGCGGGGCGAGCGAGCGCGCGACATCGGGCGGGAGGATCTGGAACAGGCCTTCGATGGCCTGCGTGGCGAGCGGACGCCCGCCGATGACGCCGGCAACCGCGCCGAGGAAAATGCAGAACGGAAACAGCGAGACGACCGCCGCATAGGCGACGGCACCGGCCATGGCGAAGCCCGAATGCTCGTAGAGCCGGTAGATGGCCTCGAGCAGCGTGGTGTATCGCTTCATGCTCCCGTCTCCTGGCGGGCCCGGCGGATCGCGCCGTAACCCGTGTGGCCCATAACCGCCGCAATGCCAACTTTGCGGGTTGGGATGCAACCGGAAAATCGGCTCGGAATCGCGCGAAGTGCCGCAGCGGTGGCCCGATTGCATCGTACCTGTCCCCGCCGCCGCCACAGGGGAAGCTCGACGGGCACCTTCGATTCCAATCGTGCCGAACCTGCTCTACAGCATCACCAACACACTTCCCGGCCGACCGCCCATCAAGAAAAAGACGAAACCGCATGCTGCTGCGCCTCGCTCCCGTCCTGTTCGTGCTGCTCTGGTCCACGGGATTCATCGGCTCCAAGGTGGTCGGCAATCATGCCGAGCCTTTCACGGTCCTCAGCCTGCGCTTCGCGCTGGTGCTTGCCGTGCTGGCCCCGGTGGCGTGGTTCACGCCGCGCGTCACGGCACGGGCGGCGCGCGATGCGGCGATCTCCGGCGCGCTCATTCACACCGCCTACATCGGCGGCGTGCTGTGGGCGCTGCGCGAGGGCATGCCGGCCGGGCTCGTCGCCATCGTCGTCTGCCTGCAGCCGGTGCTGACCGCCCTGCTCGCCGGCCCGCTGCTCGGCGAACGCATCGGACCCCGCCACTGGGCTGGCCTCGCCATCGGCCTCGCCGGTGTCGCGCTCGTGGTGGCGCCGAAGCTCGCCGCCTCGGCGTCCGCCGCGCATCTCGCCGGCGCATCTTCACCGATGTCGGTGGTCGCCGCGCTCGCGGGCCTCGTCGGCATCACGCTCGGCACGCTCTGGCAGAAGGCGCACGGGCACACCGGCGATCTGAGGACCCTCACGTTCTGGCAGTACGTCGGCGCCGTCGGCGTGGCGCTGCCGCTCGCCGCCCTGCTCGAGACCATGCAGGTC
This sequence comes from uncultured Alphaproteobacteria bacterium, assembly GCA_937950105.1. Classification (GTDB taxonomy): domain Bacteria; phylum Pseudomonadota; class Alphaproteobacteria; order Rhizobiales; family Hyphomicrobiaceae; genus JAEUMD01. The sequence goes on from CALFEM010000339.1 coordinate 4,338, forward strand.
GACTGGACGATGGAATTCGCGCTGGCCATGGCCTGGCTGGTGCTGGTGCTCTCGATCGGCGCCATCGGCCTGCTGATGCTGCTGATCCGGGCGAGTGCGGTATCGCGCGTGACGAGCCTGTTCTATCTCGTGCCGGCGGTGACGGCGCTGATGGCGTGGGTCTACTTCGGCGAGCGTCTGACGCTGTCGCAACTCGCAGGGATGGCACTGGTCATGCTGGCGGTGCTGATGATCGGCTCGCTCAGGAGCGAAACGCGCGGTTGAAGGGGCCGGCTTCTCACCTCCATGAGCATGGCCGCGGCGACACAGGGCATGGCGGTTCCGCGAGCTGTAGCAGGCGCCGCTTTATTCGCCCGCGCCGCAGCGATATTTTCAGTCCGCATGACAATTGATTTGCAGAGCCACATCGGGCGGCTGTCCGCCGAACGCGAGCGCCTCGAAGCGTTCCTCGGCCGCCATCCGGCGTGGTCCGCGTGGCGCGGGGCGCTGGCCCGGGGGCTCACCGGCAAGACGCTGCAGGCGCACCGCGACAACGTCGAGCAGGTGCTGGCGCGCGATCCCGTGTTCGCAGCCTGGCAGGCGCTGACGGCGGCGATCGCTTCCCTCGACGAAATTCAGGCCGGGCTGCCCCAGACCAAGGCCGCTGAACCCTCCCGCGAGCCGATGCCAGAGGCGCGATCCGCTGCGACGCAGAACCCGGCGGCGAACCGCCCCTCGCGCGCTGCCCCGATGACGAGCGCGGCCGCACCGCCGCCGACGCTGCGCGAGGTGCAACGTGTCGCGCTGACCCTGCGCGGCGCGCCGGTGAGCGTAGAAACCGGGTCTGCGACCATCCATGCAGGTCCGCCGGAGCCTTGGCGCAGCGCAGTGGCACCCGGAGGGGGCGAGCAAGGCAGCGGCGACGACCTCACCCGAATCCGCGGCATTGACCGCCGTCTCGCCGACGCACTCACGGCGCGCGGCATCCGCTCCTTCGCCGAAATCGCCTCGTTCACGGCCGCCGACGTGCGCACGCTGACGGCAGCGCTCGGCCTCGGTCGCCGCATCAATGCCGAAAACTGGATCGAGCAGGCGGCCGTGATCGTCGCACGTGACGCAGCGGCGAAGGCGAGGGCCGATGCCATCGCGGCCGACATCGCCCGCCGCCTCGTCGTCAGCGCCGCCGCGCCGGGGCTCGACCTTTCGGGCGCGGCCGCCCTGACGCCAACGACGGCACCGGTTCCGCCGGAGGGTGCTGCTGCCGCCATGCCGCATGCATCGATCGCTCTGGTCGAGGCGGCTGCGCGTGCAGCGGAACCGCCGGACAAGCCTTCGCCGGCTGCCGCGAACGACCTGCCGAGCATCATCCGCGCTGCCGCCGCGCGCATCGCTGCTCCCGCGACGCAGGCGAGCAGCCACGCTGTCGCCGCCGCAGCTCCCGAGGCGACCGCCACGCAACCTCAGCAACTGCCGCTGCCGTCGGCCATACCGATCGCGACGGCCGTGAACCGCGCAGCTGCGGCGATCGTCGCCGCCATCGCCGCGAATGCAGCGACCGCGCTGGCGACCGTATCCGAGGAACCGCATCTGCCTGCCGAGGTCGCCTTGTTCGAGGCCGATTTGTCACCGGCCGAAGCGGCGGCCGACGCGGGCAACGGCGGCAGCCAGACACCGACGCCGTCTCGAGGGGAGGAGCCGCTCCGCGACGACGCTGCGGCGGCACCGTCCGCGGTGACGGTGCCTCCGCTGCCCGTGGACCGGCCTGCGGCGGATGAGTTGGTGTCTTCGTTGCGCGCGAACGACGGGCCACCCGCCGATTGCGTGCCGGACGAGCCCCCAGCCGTCATCGCGGCGACGATCGCCGGCGCGGCGGCACCAGCGCTCCCGGCTTCTGCCGTGACAGATACCGTCGCATACGAACACGCCGAGGACACGTCCGGCACGCGAGCAGCGCCCGACGCCATCAGAGAAGGCGTCTCACCCGCCGAGGCCGGCGTCACCACTACGGCAACGGACACCGCTGCCGCGCTCGATCCAGCGCCAGCCGAAGCGCCCGCGCTCGTATCCGCGACCAAGTCCGAACAGACGCAATCCGAGGCACCCTCTGCCGCGCCCGACGACCTGCTTGCCATTCGTGGTCTCGGGCCCCTCGCTGCCGACGTGCTCGCCGGGCTTGGCGTTCGCCGATACGCCGAGATCGCCGCGTGGAGCGCGAGCGACATCGCCAGGGTGCGGGCGGCACTGGACAGCGCACCGGGACCAATCCGCGACGGCTGGATCGAGCAGGCGGCCGTGCTGGCGACCGGCCGCCTCACGGCGCACGCCGCACACCGGCTGGCGACCGGCACAGAGCCGCCGCTCGCCGCACGTCCCGAACGTGATACCGAACGCGATCCCGCGTTCGCCATCTGGCTCGCCCGGCACACGTCCGAGTTGCCGATCCCCCGCGCCGAACCAGCCCCGGCCGCGCGCGTGGAGCCGGACGTACCCGCTCCCGTGTCAGCTTCGAGCCCGTCAGCGCCGCCCGAGGCCGCTGCTGCCGACGCGCACCCGGCCTCGGCGCCGCCAACGCGCGATGCCTCTCCGGTCGATGTGCCCAATGCTCACGTTGTGCCGCCGGAAACCTTGGACGAGCCAGTTGACCGCTCGTCTACTTCGGCCGAAGCACAGCCGGTCGCCGCGCTGAGCCCGCCCGTGCCTTCGCCTGGGCAGGCCGCCGCGACGGTGGCGGCGGACGCCATGACATCCGGGGACACGGCGGCCGCCGGCGTGACCACAGTCCCCGCGCCAACGCAGCCAGCAAACGCGCCCGCGTCGGTGCCCATGCGCGCTCAGGTGGCGACCTTTACAGCCGTCGAGGAAGCAACTGCGCCGCAGCCGCACGCCTCCCCTATCCCCGCGCCGCCGCCGGACCAACCAGCCACCGCCGCATCGGCTGGCAGCGACGCCGCATCGGTTGCTGCCGGCAATGGCCACGCCCCGCCGGTGCCGCCACCGTTGCCCGCCTCGGCCGTTGCCGACGCGACGGCGCGCATTGCGGCGGTCACGCGACCGCCGGTCTTCGAGAACACCATCCATATCGGCCCGCAAGCGGCCCCGGCCGCCGGGGCGGCTTCGCCGCTGCAGGCCATTTCCGAACGCCTGCAGGCGCTCGAGCGCGATCTCGCCACGCTCGACATCGTGCCGCTGGCGCCGCCGCAGCCGCGCCGCTCCCAAATCGCCGGTCCATCGCCCAAAAGCGCCCCGCCCGCCAGCGCCGGGGCCGGGACCGGGGCCGGTCTCGCCGAGCACTCAACCGAGGCGGCGGAGCAGGTTCCGGCCAGTTCGGCAGAGCCGCCAGCCGGGCCTGAAGTCGCCCCCATGGCCGACGACGTGGCGGTGCATTTCGACGAAGCGGCCGTCACCATCGTTCGCCGCGCCGCGCACGAGATCGGCCTCGATCCGCTACCGGCGCCAACCGGAAGCGAGCGCGGCAGGGAGCCCGCCGCAGCAGTGCCCGACGACTATGCCGCCTACCGTGGCCGCGTCGAGGAAGCGGCGGTCGAGATCGTCAGGCCCGGGGCGGGGGCCCGCCCGACGTCGGGCGCCTCCGCCGGTACAGCTCCGGCGTCCGGCGACGGCGCTGACGGCACCACCCCCGTGCGGCGCTTTCTCAAGGCGCTGACCGGCGCCTGACGCCCGGAGGCGGCTGGCAACCACGCCCCGATCTTCGCCGAAATGCCAACTCATCGAGCGGCGCCGTTCGGCCGTAGTGTGTCCCGCCGCACGGCATGTGAAAGCCGCGCAAAATGCGGTTTGCGCGTACCGCCGCTGTCATTATTGTGCAGAGCAACGAAACCAGTCCGGCCGGTTGCACGGCCGCCTTTGACGACCTTCAGGAGATCCGCCGATGACGCTCGCCCAGATGAAACCCGCCTCGGACATTCTCGCCGAAGGGTCCGAACGGCTCATCGAACGGGTCGGCGGGGTCGTCGACGCGGCCGAGCGCGTGCTCGTCGCCGCCAAGGCCGGCGTGCGGGTGAAGGTTCAGGAGGCCGGCGGCATCGACGCCGCCCAGCATGTCACGCACGGCCTCGCCTGGCTCGCGACCACCGTCGAGGGCATCCGCCAGATGCAGCACTGGGCCGCGAAGCTCCACGCCGAGGGTCGCTTCCACGAAATCGAGAAGCTGCTGCTGATCGCCGCCGCCGCCGAATACGGCGCGCAGATTTCGGGCGGCATTCCGATGAGCCAGGTGGAGATCATCCGTCCCGAGGCGATGGGCGTCTCGAAGTCCGACATCCGCCGCTACGAGGACGCCGTCGCCGATGTCGTCGCGGCCGGCAGCACCGATGCCGTCAAGGCGCGTCTCGCCGAACTCATCAAGGACATGCAGGGTGCCACCACGTTCGGTGACTCGGGTCTCGACGAGACGCATGCCGAAATCCACGAGCAGATGCGCAAGTTCTCCGAGGCCGAGGTCGTGCCGCACGCGCACGAGTGGCATCTGAAGAACGAATACATCCCGATGGAGATCGTGCAGAAGGTGGCCGAACTCGGCGTGTTCGGGCTGACGCTGCCGGAGGAGTACGGCGGCATGGCGCTCGGCAAGGAGAGCATGTGCATCGTCTCCGAGGAGCTGTCGCGCGGCTATATCGGCGTCGGCTCGCTCGGCACCCGCTCGGAGATCGCCGGCGAGCTGATCCTCAACAACGGCACCGAGGAGCAGAAGGCGAAGTACCTGCCGAAGATCGCCACCGGTGAAATTCTCCCCACCGCCGTCTTCACCGAGCCGAACACCGGCTCCGACCTCGCCTCGCTCAGGACGCGCGCGGTGAAGGAGGGCGACACCTACAGAGTGACAGGCCAGAAGACCTGGATCACGCATCCCGTCCGCGCCGACGTGATGACGCTGCTCGTTCGCACCAACCCGAAAGAGAAGGGCTACAAGGGCCTCTACATGCTGCTCGCCGAGAAGCCGCGCGGCGACGATGCCAACCCGTTCCCGGCCGAGGGCATGACGGGCGGCGAAATCCACGTGCTCGGCTATCGCGGCATGAAGGAATACGACATCTCGTTCGACGGCTTCACGGTGCCGGCGGAGAACCTGCTCGGCGGCGAGGAAGGCCAGGGCTTCAAGCAGCTCATGAATACGTTCGAGGCCGCGCGCATCCAGACCGCCGCGCGCGCCGTCGGCGTGGCGCAGTGCGCGATGGACCTCGCGCTGAAGTATGCAGATCGGAAGAGCACACGTCTGAACTCCAGTCACTTAGGCATCTCGTATG
>CALFEM010000340.1 GCA_937950105.1 uncultured Alphaproteobacteria bacterium
GACGACCTGAGACGTTGGGCTTCGAGCCAGCCTGACCGAGCGGAGCTCAGCGCGCAAGGCGCGTCGGCGCAAGCGCCGGACGTGGAATGGCCCTTGCCATTCCGCAACTCAGAAAGACGTAGACGATGCGTGTCATGTGACGACCTGAGACGTTGGGCTTCGAGCCAGCCTGACCGAGCGGAGCTCAGCGCGCTCTGGCAGCGTCGGCGCAAGCGCCGGACGTGGAGTGGCCCTTTCCACCCCGCAACTCAGAAATAATCGACGCTGACGCGGAACATCTGCTCGACTTCGCGGACGTGATCGGCTCGCGCGAACAACACGACGCGATCCTTGACCTCGAGTTCGGTCGCTCCCGTCGGCACCATCACCTTGCCGCCGCGCAGGATGGCGCCGAAGCGGATGCCCTCCGAACTCTTGTAGTCGCGCAGCGGCCGGCCGAGGATCGGCGCCGTCTCCAGCACCTCCGCCTCGATCAGCTCGCCGGCACCGTTGTGCACCGAGTGCACCGCGCGGATGCGGCCGCGCCGCACGTGCTGCAGCACGCGGCTGACGGTGATGGCCTTCGGGTTCACCTGCGCGTCGATGTCGAGCGAGCGCACCATGCCGGCGAAGTTGGCGCTGTTGATGAGCGCGAGGTTCGAGCGGCATCCGAGTTGCTTCGCCAACGCCGATGTCAGCAGGTTCACCTGATCGTCGTTGGTGACGGCGACGAGCATGTCGGCTTCGGAGATCTCAGCCTCGCGCAGGATGTCTTCCGACAGGGCAGAGCCGTGCAGCACGATGGTGCGTTGCAGCTGCTCGGCGATCTGCACGGCGCGCGTACGCGACATCTCGATCAGCTTGACGCGGATGTTGGGCTCCGCCTCCTCGAGCTGGCGGGCGATGTAGAAGCCGATGTTGCCGCCGCCGGCGATGACGATACGCCGCGCGCGGGCTTCTTCGTGGCCGAAGATCTGCAGCGTGCGCGTGACCTGTTCGGCCGGCGTGATGACGAACACGTCGTCGCCGGCTTCGAGCAGGTCCTTGCCGTGCGGCACGAACAGGCGGCCGCGCCGGACGATCGCGGCGGAGACCGCCGGCAGATCCGGGAACAGTTGCGCCAGTTGCGACAGCGGCGTGTCGAGCACCGGGCAATCCGGCCCGCAGTTGATGCCGAGTGCGGCGATGCGCCCGTCGGCGAAGCTCGCCGCGTCGAACGCGCCCGGCTGCTGCAGCCGGCGCAGGATCATGTTGCCGACCTCGATCTCGGGCGAGATGATGTAGTCGATCGGCAGGCCGTCGCGCGAGAACAGCTTCGCCCACGATTGCTCGAGATAGGTCTGGGCGCGCACACGCGCGATTTTCATCGGGATGTCGAACAGCGTGTGCGCGACCTGGCACGCGACCATGTTCACTTCGTCGTGCAGCGTCACCGCGATCAGCATGTCGGCGTCGCCCGCACCCGCCTTCTCGAGCACGTCGGGGTGGGCGGCGTTGCCGTGCACCGCCCGCACTTCGAGCATGTCGTTGGCGCGCTGGACCAACTCGGCGCTGGCGTCGATCATCGAGACGTTGTTGCCCTCGGTCGAAAGGCGCTCGGCGATGCCGGTCCCGACCTGTCCGGCGCCGCAGATGATGACGTTCATGGAGATTCCTCAACCGCTCGGCACGACGGCGCTTCTCACGCCATCGGCACAGCGCCGCCGGCACCGCCGCTGCGATGCTCGGACGAAACGCCGAGCGCCCTCAGCTTGCGGTGCAGGGCCGAGCGCTCCATACCAACGAATTCGGCGGTGCGCGAGATGTTGCCGCCGAAACGGTTGATCTGCGCCAGCAGGTACTCGCGCTCGAAGATCTCGCGGGCTTCGCGCAGCGGCAGGCTCATCAGGTGCTCGGCGCCGCCGTTGACGGGCAGCGGCACGTTCGAGCCGATCTCGTCGGGCAGCATGTCGGCGGTGATCATGGCACCCGGCTCGCCACCGGCGAGGATCATCAGTCGCTCGATGTTGTTCCTCAGCTCGCGCACGTTGCCCGGCCAGTCGTGCGCCTGCAGCACGGCGATGGCGTCCTCGCCGATGCGGCGCGGCGCGAGGCCCGAGGCCTGCGCGATCTGGTTGACGAAGAACTCGATCAGCTCGGGGATGTCGTCACGCCGCTCGGCGAGGCTCGGCACGCGCAGCGGCACCACGTTGAGGCGGTGGAACAGGTCCTCGCGGAAGCGGCCCTCCTGCATCTCGCGCTCGAGATCGCGGCTCGTCGACGAGATGATGCGCACGTCGACCGACACCTTCTGCGCGCCGCCGAGGCGCAGGAACTTCTGTTCGACGAGCACGCGCAGAACCTTGCCCTGCGTCTCGAGCGGCATGTCCGCCACTTCGTCGATGTAGAGCGTGCCGCCGTGAGCTTCTTCGAGCGCACCGACCTTGCGCGGCGTGCCGGCGCGGTCCTCGATGCCGAACAGTTCGTCCTCGACGCGATCGGGCGCCATCGCAGCCGCGTTGAGCACCACGAACGGCCCGTCCTTCCGCGCCGAGCGCGAATGGATGACACGGGCAGCGAGTTCCTTTCCGGTGCCGGAGGCGCCACGGATCAGGATGCGACTGTTGGTCGGCGCGACGCGATCGAGCGCCGACTTCAGATGATTGATCGCCGCCGAATGCCCGACCATGTCGGTGGTCACGGTGGAGCGTTCGCGCAGCTCGCGCACCTCGCGGCGCAACTGCTGCGCTTCCAGCGCCCGCAGCGTCACCAGGATCAGGCGATCGGCCTTGAACGGCTTCTCGATGTAGTCGTAGGCGCCCCGCTTGATCGCCGTGACCGCCGTCTCGATGTTGCCGTGACCAGAGATGATGACGACCGGCAGATCCGGATAGGTGGCCTTGATGGCCGACAGCACCTCGAGGCCGTCGAGGCGGCTGCCCTGCAGCCAGATGTCGAGAATGACCAGATGCGGCCGACGATCCTCGATCGCCCGCAGCGCCTCGTCACTGTCGCGCGCGAGCCGCGTCTTGTGGCCTTCATCCTCGAGGATGCCGGAGACGAGGTCGCGGATGTCGGCCTCGTCGTCGACGATCAGGATGTCTGCAGCCATCGGTTGCTCCCTCTTTCTTTAGCTCTCGGACCGGCTGTGAAGCCCGGCCTTCATCAACTTGTGTAACCCGGACCTGGTGCCTACCGCGCACCGGCCCGTCTGTCCTCGCCACCCGCCGCCGGCGCCGCCGCCTCCAGCAGTGGCAGCACCATGCGCACGCGCGCGCCGTGCGTGCGCCCGGGTGCCTGCGGCGCGTCGTCGAGCAGCAGCGTCCCGCCGTGCTGTTCCGTGATCTTGTTGACCATGGCGAGGCCGAGCCCGGTGCCCTTGTGGCCCTTGGTCGTGACGTAAGGTTCGAGCAGGCGCATGCGGTTCTGCTTCGGGAAGCCCGAACCGTTGTCGATCACCTCGATGGTGGCGCGGCCTTCAGCCACCGAGATGCGAGTCTCGACCAGGCCCTTCTCGCCGCTGCCGCTCTTGTCCGCCTCGATCCGCTGCTCGACGGCCTCGGTCGCATTCTTGACGAGGTTGGTGACGGCCTGCGAAATCAGCCGGCGATCGGCACTCGCCATCACCGCCGCCGGCGGCAGCGTCATGACATATGTCACGTTCGGATGCCCCTCGCGGAACAGCAGCACCGGCTCCTGCACCGTCTGGCGCAGATCGACATCCGCCATCTCGGGCTTCGGCATGCGCGCGAACGAGGCGAACTCGTCGACCATGGTCTTCAGATCGCCGACCTGCCGCACGATCGTATCGGTCAGCTTGTCGAAGGTCTCGCGATCGTTCTGGATCGAGGCGCCGTACTTGCGCTTCAGCCGCTCGGCGGACAACTGGATCGGCGTCAGCGGATTCTTGATCTCGTGGGCGATGCGCCGCGCCACGTCGGCCCAGGCGCTGGTGCGCTGCGCCGCGACGAGCTCGGTGATGTCGTCGAAGGTGACGACGGTGCCGACATCGCCGCCGCCCGCCTTCTCCTGTGTCACGCGCACCGCGAAGGTGCGCTCGTCGCCGCCGACATCGAGGGTGACCTGATGCGCATTGCGGTTCGCCTTGGCGGGCTGATTGCACTCGGCCTCGAGTACGGGAGTGAGTTCCGGCACCACGTCGCGCAGCGCGCGGCCGACGATCTCGTCCTCGCCGAGGCCGAGCAACGCCTGCGCCGAGCGGCTGGCGAGTTCGACGCGGCCGTTGCTGTCGAGACCGATGACACCGGCCGAGACGCCCGACAGCACCGCCTCCATGAAGCGGCGGCGTTCGAGCAGCTGCGTGTTGGCGGTCAACAGCGCATCACGCTGCGACTTCAACTCCCGCGTCATGGTGTTGAAGGTCGCCGACAGTCGCCTGAGGTCGCCCTCGCCGCGCTTTTCCGGCAGTTGCACGCTGAGATTACCCGTGGACACTTCGGAAGCGGCGCCGATCAGGCGGCGGATCGGCGCGACGAAGCGGCCCGCGAACCACATGCCAGCCCAGATCGCGGCAAGCAGGCCGGTCATCGAGATCATCAGGTACATGAGCGCGTGCGCCCATTTCAGATTGCCGCGCGAGCGCCGGAGCTGATTGTACTCGGCGACGTTCTGCTCGGTGCTCTGCAGGTGCTGCAGCACCGCCGGACTGACGCCGCGGCTGACGTACAGATAGCGCTGCGGCAGACTCTGCAGGCGCGCCATGGCCGTGATGCGCATGTTCTCCATGGACAGCGACAGCACCACCTGCCCGGCCCGAACCTCGTCCAGCGCCGCGCCGGTCGGCTGCGCGAACGGCAGCCGCGCGTCCTCGACCGCGGGTATCGCCGGCCGGCCGGCGTCGTCGATGATATAGGCCGCCGGCAGATCGCGCAGCCCGGCCTGGGCGATGACCTGACGGCGGAGTTGCTCGTCATCCACCGCGGCACCGGCGGAGTCGAGATCGCGCGCCATGTTGAGCACGTCGTTGCGGATGACCTGCCCGTGCTCCTCGACATAGGCCCGCGCGACGCCGCGCGAATCCTCGATCAGCGTGCGCACGCGGCCGGTGAACCAGGTATCGAGCGAGCGCGAGAAGGTGACGGTGGCGGCACCGGCCAGGACCAGAGCCGGCAAGGCGGCGATCAGCGAGAACAGCGCCACGATGCGGATGTGCAGGCGGGCGCCGGCCTGCTTCTCGCGCCACGCCCGCCACAGCCCGACCACCTGCCAGGCGATCACGGCGATCATGGCGAGGATCAGCGCGACGTTGAGGAACAGCGCAGTCCAGACGACGCCCCCCGAGGGCACGATCGGCGTCAGCCCGGTCAGGATGAGATAGGTCGTCAGGGCAGAGACGAGCGACAGCACGACGACCACCAGCCCGACCCAGAACGACCGCTCGCTCGGATCGAGATTGAGCAAGCGTGGCCGCCCGGCAGGCTCTGATGTTGCATCGCTTGTCTCCGGCGATGTCATCGTCTTACGCACTCCAAGCCGTGTGTTCGCCGGTCGCATATGGTCCGGCAGGATGCGACAAATCGCGTCGCAACAATCGGTTACGTATCTGATCCGCCGATGAAGGACGATTCATTGGCTCGCGGCCGGCTTGCCACCCCGTGGCGCGGACCGAGCACATACACCCTCAAACTGTGACATTTTCGCGACATCGCTAGGGGTAGCGCCACAGCGCCCATGCGTCAAGCCAAGAAACGGCTTGACTGACGCTTTCCTTCGACAGCCGCGCTCAAGGCGAGGGCGTGCGATAGACACGGATGTTGAGCGCCTTGATCCGCGCCCGCAGCGTATTGCGGTTGAGGCCGAGCAACTCGGCAGCGCGGATCTGGTTGCCGCGCGTCGCCGCCAGCGCCGCGGCCAGCAGCGGCTGCTCTACCTGACGAATGATGCGGTCATAAAGGCCGGGTGGCGGCAGCTCGGAGCCGAAGCCGGCGAAGTAGCCGCCGAGGTAGCGCTCGACCAGCTCGGAGAGGTCACGCGCCTCGCCGCCCTGCTCGGCCGGCGGCGGCGGCACCTGCTCGGCCAGTTCCTGCTCGATGATCTGCGCCGTCAGCGTGTCCTGCGGATAAAGCGCGACGAGGCGGCGGACGAAATTCTCGAGCTCGCGGATGTTGCCGGGCCAGCTGTGCGCCTTGAGCCGGTCGATGGCGGCAGTCTCGATCGACTTCTGGCCAAGCCCCTCGCGCGCGGCGAGGCGCAGGAAGTGGCGCGCCAGATCACCGATGTCGTCGAGGCGCTCACGCAGCGGCGGAATGCGCAGCGGCACCACGTTGAGGCGGTAGTAGAGATCCTCGCGAAACAGGCCCTGGGCGATCTGCGCCTTGAGGTCGCGATGGGTGGCGGCGATGATGCGGACGTTGGTCTTGATCGGCGTGCGCCCGCCGACCGTCGTGTATTCGCCCTGCTGCAGCACGCGCAGCAGTCGCGTCTGCGCCTCGAGCGGCATGTCGCCGATTTCGTCGAGGAACAGCGTGCCGCCTTCGGCCTGCTCGAAGCGGCCTTGCGTGCGCACCTGCGCGCCGGTGAAGGCGCCCTTCTCGTGGCCGAACAGCTCGCTCTCGATCAGCTCGCGCGGGATCGCGGCCATGTTGAGGGCCACGAACGGCCCGGCGCGGCGCTTGCCGTAGTCGTGCAGCACGCGCGCCACGAGTTCCTTGCCGGTGCCGCTCTCGCCGTTGATCATGACCGTCAGGTCGGTCTGCGTCAGTCGCGCCAGCGCGCGATAGATTTCCTGCATGGCCGGCGAGCGCCCGATGAGCGGCAGCTCTTCGCCTTCGGCCTCGGCCGGAGTGCGTTGCGGCTTGCGGCCCGGCTCCGCCAGCGCCCGCCCGACCACCGACACGAGTTCCGTCAGGTCGAACGGCTTCGGCAAATACTCGTAAGCGCCCTTCTCCGCCGCGGTCAGCGCGGTCATCAGGGTGTTCTGCGCGCTCATGACGATGATCGGCAGCTCGGGACGGAGCTTCTTGATGCGCGGAATGAGATCGAAGGCGTTCTCGTCCGGCATGACGACATCGGTAATGACGACGTCGCCCTCGCCCTGGCTGACCCACCGCCACAGCGTCGCGGCATTGCCGGTGGCGCGCGGCGCGTAACCGGCGCGGGCCAGCGCCTGGTTCAGCACCGTGCGGATGGCGGTGTCGTCGTCGGCGATGAGGATCGTGCCACGCGCCATGGAAGCCTAGCCTTTCGCGTTCAAACGGTCTTCAGCGGACGCTGCACGTGCTGCATCGGCAGCAGCACGCGGAATACGGTTTTGTGGGGCTCGCTCTCACACTCGATGATGCCGCCGTGATCGCCGATGATCTTGGCGACGAGCGCGAGACCGAGCCCGGTTCCGGATGGTTTGGTGCTGACGAACGGATCGAAGATCTGCGCCCTCAGATGGTCGGGAATGCCGGACCCGTTGTCCTCGATCTGGATCATCAGCGGCAGCGAGATGCGCTCGTCGGTGCCGGGCACCCAGAGGCGCATGCCCGGCCTGAAGCCGGTCTGGATGACGATGCGGCCGTTGTCCTGATCGCCGATCGCCTCGACGGCGTTCTTGAACAGGTTGAGAAACGCCTGAACCAGCTTGTCGCGGTTGGCCGGCACCGGCGGCAGCGAGGGATCATAGTCCTCGACATACCGGATGTTGCGGCCAAGGCCCGACTGCATCAGCCGGCGCACATGATCGAGCACGTCGTGGATGTTGATCGGTTCGGTCTGCAATGGCCGCTCGTCGCCGAACACCTCCATGCGGTCGACGAGATCGCGAATGCGGTCGGTCTCCGAGCAGATGAGCTGCGCCAGCGCGCGATCCTCGTCGACCACCACGGGCTCGAGCAGTTGCGCGGCGCCACGGATGCCCGACAGCGGGTTCTTGATCTCGTGCGCAAGCACGGCAGCCATGCCCGACACGGAGCGCGCCGCCGCACGATGCGTCAACTGCCGCTCGATCATCTGCGCCATGGAGCGCTGCTGCAGCATCAGGAATACGTAGCGCGGCCGGTCGGGGATCGGCCCGCCGTAGACATCGACGAGCTTCGGCGCGGCGAACTTCGGCGTCATGATCTCGACGCCGTATTCGTTGAACGAAGCCCCCGACGTGCGCACCTGGTCGGCGAGCGCCAGCAGCGGGCAACCGAACACGACCACCTCGTCGAGGCGCATGCGCTTCAGCATCATCTGACCGGTCGAGGTGAAGGCCTCGGCGGCGGCGTTGGCGTAGACGATGCGGCCGTCCTCGTCGAGCACCAGAACGGAATGCGGCAGCAGCGCGAGCAGCAGATCGTGCTCGATCGGCCGGCGCGGCGAGGAAGCAGGCATCAGCGCGGTGCGCGGCTCACTCTCTACTGGCGCCACGGGCGCGTCGGCCGACATTCCCGCCGGCGACAGTTCGACCGGCACCGGCTTGGCCTCGGCCTTCGATTTCGGATGACGTGCGCGTGAGCCCTTCATGCCGCCTCCTCGCCGAGACCGGCATCGGCGTAAGCATCAGCCAGATGCGTGAGCACGCGCTCCGCCACGTCGTCGGTGCACAACACCCGGCGCCAGCGCTTCAAACGCTCGCCGCTGAGCCCCGCACTCTCCAGATACCAGCCGATGTGCTTCCGCGCGTTCTTGAGGCCGAGGTCGCGCCCGTAATGCGAGAGCATGAGCGTTACGTGTTCACGGGCGATCTCGCCCTGCTCCGCGAGGTCCGGCGGTCCCGGATCGGCTCCCGTCGCCAGCGTGCGCGCGATGCGTCCCGGCAGCCACGGCGCACCATAGGCGCCGCGCCCGACCATGACACCGCGCGCCCCCGATTGCGCGAGCGCGCGCTGCGCACAGGCCGGGCCCAGGATGTCACCGTTGACGAGCACCGGGATCGACACGGCTTCCGTCACCGCGCGCACCGAGGCCCAGTCGGCGCTGCCCTTGAAGAAGTCCTGCCGCGTGCGCCCGTGCACGGTGACGAGCTGAACGCCGGCCGCCTCGGCGCGGCGCGCGATGTCCGGCGCGTTGAGACAGTTGCGGTCCCAGCCGAGGCGCATCTTGACGGTGACGGGCACCGACACCGCACCGACCACCGCCTCGATCAGCGAGAGCGCGTGATCCGGCTCGCGCATCAGCGCACTTCCCGACAGCTTGCCGGTCACCTCTTTGGCCGGGCAGCCCATGTTGATGTCGACGATCTCGGCGCCCATGTCGGCGGCGATGCGCGCGCCTTCCGCCATCCAGCGCGCCTCGCGCCCGGCGAGTTGCACGACGAACGGGCGCATTTCGGCGCCGTTGATCTTGCGCACCACATCGCGCCGCTCCGCCACCAGCGCCTCGCTGGCGATCATCTCCGACACGACGACACCCGCCCCGAGCCGGTGCGCGAGGCGCCGGAACGGGAGATCGGTCACACCCGACATGGGCGCCAGCGCGACGGCGTTGTCAGCGCGCGCGATGCCGATGCGGAGGTCTGGGCTCGGCGCCGTTGCCGGGCTGGACATGGCTTCTTGCTCATCAATTAGGCACTATGTTTCGGTGCCATTCATTTGTGCAACATACGGACCTTCGCTCGGTCTCGCAAGTGCGATCGAGCGCCGCGCTTGTGCATTGCCGTTCGACTTTTGCTCGGTTAAGCACGCGCACCCGTGCTTTCAAGGGGCGACGGCGAGGGGCGAACCCCTTCGCCTCCCGTCACAGCCCAGCCCCTGACCCAGCCGCCACCAATCGAGGAGCCGCAACACGTGACCACCGCCGCCCTCATCGTTGCCGCCGGTCGAGGCAGCCGAGCCGGCGGGCCGGTCCCCAAGCAGTATGCCATGCTCGGCGGGTCCCCGGTGTTCACGCACGCCCTGCGGACGTTCAGCGCGCTGCCCGAGATCGACCTGGTGCAGGTCGTCGTCCACCCGGACGATACTGCCCTCTACGGCGGCGCCACCGCGAACGGTCCGGCGAAATTGCTGCCTCCGGTCCATGGGGGCGCGACGCGCCAGCTCTCGGTCCTTGCCGGTCTCGAAGCCCTGGCCGTCATGGGCGTGGCGAAGGTTCTCATCCACGATGCGGCGCGCCCGTTCGTCAGTCCGGCGACCATCCGCGCCGTCGTGGCCGCACTCGAAGCCCATCCCGCTGCACTGGCCGCCGTGCCACTCGCCGACACCCTGAAAAAGGCCGGCAACGGCGGCATCGTCGCCGATACGGTTCCGCGTGCCGGGCTGTGGCGGGCGCAGACACCGCAAGGGTTCCGCTTCGCCGACATCCTCGCCGCACATCGGAGGGCGACCGCCGAGGGGCGCGACGACTTCACTGACGACGCGGCCATCGCCGAGTGGGCCGGTCTCGACGTGGCTCTGGTCGAGGACGACGCGGCCAATTCCAAGATCACCACGGAGGCAGACCTCAGGATGGCGGAGCGACTGTTGACCGCAAGCACCGCGCCACTGGAGCCGCGCGCCGGCACCGGCTTCGACGTGCACCGCTTCACCGCGGGCGATCACGTCTGGCTCGGCGGCGTGCGCATTCCGCACACGCACGCGCTCGAAGGCCACTCCGACGCCGACGTCGTGTTGCATGCGCTCACCGACGCCATCCTCGGCGCGCTCGGCGACGGCGACATCGGCCAGCACTTCCCGCCGAGCGATCCGCAATGGAAAGGTGCCGCCTCGCACATCTTCCTCGCCGATGCAGCGCGCCGTGTGGCGCAACGCGGCGGACGCATCGCCAACGTCGACGTGACGTTGCTGTGCGAAGCCCCTCGTGTCGGGCCGTATCGCGCCGAAATGCAGCGAACCATCGCCGCCCTCCTCGGACTCGACGTGACGCGCGTCGGCATCAAGGCGACCACCACAGAACAGCTCGGATTCACCGGACGTCGCGAAGGCATCGCCGCCATGGCGAGCGCGATGCTTCTGCTGCCCTGAGCAGAGCGAACGCGCGCTCACGCAGGTTGCGTCCGCAAGACCAACCCGCGCGCCACACTCGGGCCGCACAGTGCCCTGATCGACACAGCCCTTGCGTTGACCGGCCCGGCAGAATCGCGGCATCAAAATGGCGCGTGCTCTATGAGCTGCGAGCTGCGGGGGATTGCTATGACTGTTTTGACCACGACCAAGGATCGGCCGGTTACAGCCGATGCGCAGAGCATCGGTGACATCGCCGAGACGACCGCAGCGGCGTGCCTCGCCACCCGAGTGCGCCAACTGTCGCGCATCATCACGCGCGTCTACGACGATGCCCTGCGCCCGCTCGGCATCACCGCGAGCCAGTACACGCTGCTGGCTCAGCTCGCCTCGCGTGACGGCATCACCGCTGTCGAGATCGGCCACGATCTGGACATCGAGAAATCGACGCTGTCGCGCAACCTGAAGCGCCTGCTTGCGCTGGGTCACCTGATCATGGACCCTCCCGCCGGCCGGCGCGGTCGCGGTCTGCACCTGACGCCCAAGGGTCAGACCGTGTTGACGGACGCCTACC
>CALFEM010000341.1 GCA_937950105.1 uncultured Alphaproteobacteria bacterium
CCCCAACTGCTGAACGTGCTGCGGGGGGACATGAGTCTGGTGGGACCGCGGCCGACGGCGTCATGACGTCGTAGCTGACCCGCTCGACCTTCATCTCCGGCCGCGTCCAGCAAGCGTGATCGCCCCACACCTTCAATCGAATACCGTAGGTCACCGAAGCCCCCTTCAGATCGCGCCACACTGATCAAGCTACAGAAGTGGCGCCGACATGTCTAGTTCTGTTTCCGGGAACCGGATTGCTAGGCGTTGCGCAGCACCTGGAATCGCGTTAGCAGTCATCTTGACGAAAGGGGATCGCTATGCGTCTACGAACGTATGCACTGCGCATCAGAATCGGACCACTCAGGATCGAGTTCGAATTGGATCTTGAGCCCATATGACGGGGCTGAGATTTTTTGGGTCGTGCCGCTTACGGGCGCGTGGATCGAAACTGTTTGCGAGAGCCGGTTTTGCTTAGGCGGACAGGCGGGTCGAGCATTGCACGACCCGCCCATTCAAATGATCGGGCTCTCAATACCGAGATACTCCGCATCTTCCCACACAAGCCCCACGTCCTCGCGGTACAGCGTCAGCGTCTGCAACACTGCGAACTGGTCGCCGCGAAGCTCAGGCTGAACGAACGCTACGTGCCTGCAATCAATCAATTTCTCACGCGCCTTTGGCGGCACCTGCACGACGTAGCTTTGCAACCGGCGCGCGAGGTGGCCAGAGGGAATGTCAGCCAACGCCAGTTTCTCCACCGCTTCCTTCGCGGCATCGTCGAACGGCACGATCACGGGCACCATGCCGCTCTCGATCATGCGGAACTTCTCGGCCGCCGTGCGGAAGTCGAAAATCGGCCCCCTGGTATCCATACCGAACAAGGAGAGAATGTCCTTGGCATCCAGTCGGTCCTGGCCAAGCCGCCAATAGGCTTCCCCAAAAAACCGTTCGATCGCTTCGAGCGACATCAGGTCCGGCACTGCGCTCGCCGTGCGCACCATGTCGCCGATCAATCCCTTGATCTCTGGTGGTGCAGGATAGTCGGGTGCCGAAAAGACGGTGACCATGCTTAGCGCCCTGTCGCGCCGGCCCTCTCGGTTGCAGCGCCCTGCCGCCTGGATGATCTGGTCGAGCCCGGCTTCGGCGCGCCACACGCGCGGGAAATCTACATCGACGCCCGCCTCGATCAGGCTCGTTGCGATGACGCGACATGGCCGGCCTTCGTGCTTCAGGCGTTCGCGCACATCCGCCAATATGAGCCGACGATGCGCCGCGCACTGTCGGGTGGTGAGGTGAACCACGCCTTGCAGTCCCGCGGCGATTGCATCCGTGTAGAGTTCGTAGGCGTGCTTGCGGCTGTTGACGATCACAAGGGCCTGCGGCTCGCCGCGCAGCGCGGCGATCAAATCCGCATTGCTGATGTCGCCGACGCGGCGGATGTCCGCCCGCCGCAGCGCGTTTGAGAGCCGCACCGGATCGGGCGCCAGCTCGCGGCCTTTCAGCGGCAAGCCGCCCGAAAGTTGGGTCTGATCGAGCGCCGGTTGGGTCGCGGTACACAATACGATGGTGCAGCCGTAGTTGCGCGCCAGCTCCTCCAGAACGCGCATGCACGGGATCAGCAGCGGCCGCGGGATCGTCTGCGCCTCGTCGAGGATGATCACACTGCGCGCGATGTTGTGCAGCTTGCGTGCGCGAGACGGACGCGCCGCGAACAGGCTCTCGAAGAGCTGCACGTTGGTCGTCACGATGACCGGAGCCGCCCAGTCCTCCATGGCGAGCTTCAGCTTGTCGCGGCTGGTCCTGTCGCTGCGACTTCGCTGCACCTCCTCGTCGATCGCAGAGTGATGCTCGAGAACGATGTCGTCGCCGCCTCCTAGTACATCGCGAAATATCTTCGCCGTCTGGTCGATGATCGAGGTGAAGGGAATGGCGTAGATGATGCGGCGATGCCCATGCGCTTTGGCATGGTCGAGCGCGAAGCCGAGTGACGCCAGCGTCTTGCCGCCGCCCGTCGGCACCGTCAGCGTGAACAGACCCGGGGTATCTGCTGCCTTCGACCGCACATGGGCCAGGATTTCAGTTCGCAGCACGTTGATCGGCTCGTTGCCATCACCCAAGGCTGCCATGTGGCAATCAAAGCGGGAGAGGAGCAGCGGGAGAAGATCCGGCAGCGCGGCCCAGTCACGGTCCTTCTGGAGCCCGTCGATCCTGCAATAGAAGGCTTCCGTGTCCTTGAAGTCGGCATCGACCAGACATGAGAAGATCATGCGCGCCATGAGAGCGAGGCGGAAATGCGCGTGCTGTCCCACGAGTTGGAAGTTGCTCGGGAGCAGGGCCTTGCCGTCGGCCTGAAGCGCATCGCGCCAACACGGGTCGATTGCGCGGCGAGGATCACTTCCAAACCGGTCGATGCGCTCGTCAAAGCCCGTGGGGCCGCGTCGGTCCGGCAAGCCCGCGTGATGACCCAGGATGCCGTAGGCGATCAACTGCGCCATGAGCCAGTCGTTGGACCGCTTCTCAACCAATTCGAAGACATGCGATGCGCCCGCCGTCGAATGATCTACCTGCTCCTTGGACCCCGCCAGCCGCTCCTGAAACGCTGGCGTGTACTTGCCGAGATCATGCAGCAGTCCGGCGAGGTACGCCGCACGCTGCAACCCGATCGGGGCTGCAAATGCGGCGGCCCGACGCGCCACGCAAAGCGCATGGTCGTCGAGCAGCTGCCAGTCGCCCCGGTCAGGGAGTCGTCCGGAATGCGCAAAGAAGTCCATCCATAATCCTCTGCTGGTTGCACCTGGGCGTGGTTGCCACACGGCATGAGCTAATACGTTGCCGGACTTTCGAGCAAACGCGAGCCTCGCGCGACCAGAAGCGGAGCAGCCGAGCCCGAAATCCGCGCCCTCGGCATTTTTCACTTCCGGCACCTTCGGACTGGACTTCGTGAGCCGCCGGAGCGGTACTGTCGTCGACGGGCGCGACGACGAACTCGCAACCCCGGCCCCGGGTAATCGTCTGCGGTCTCGCATGAGGCGCGGCCCGACACATAAAGCCATCCTCGGGTGGAAGCGCGAATGCCTGCGGGTGTGGCGCCAGAGGGTGCGACGACAGTACACGAGCTCGCCTCGCGCAACGCGGGGCTTCGGGTGGTGCGAGCGCCAAGTTCGGCGCCGC
>CALFEM010000342.1 GCA_937950105.1 uncultured Alphaproteobacteria bacterium
GATCTGCCCTGCTCGAGCGGGTGCATCAGGTGGCACCGTCGAACGCTTCGGTGCTGCTGCAGGGCGAGTCCGGCACCGGCAAGACCCACATCGCCCGCCTGATCCACCGGCTCAGCCGGCGCGGCGACAAGCCCTTCATCGAGGTCAACTGCGCCGCCATCCCGACCAGCCTGATCGAGAGCGAGCTGTTCGGCCACGTCAAGGGCGCCTTCACGGGTGCCACGCGCGACCGGCCCGGCCGCTTCCAGGCCGCCCACGGCGGCACGCTGTTCCTCGACGAGATCGCCGAGATCCCCATGCACCTGCAGGCCAAGCTTCTGCGGGTGCTGCAGGACAAGGAATTCGAGGCGGTCGGCTCCGACAAGACGTCGAGCGTCGACATCCGCATCATCACCGCGTCGAACCGCTCGCTGCGCGAAATGGTCGACGACGGCGAGTTCCGCGCCGACCTCTACTACCGGCTCGCGGTGTTTACCCTGTTCGTGCCGCCGATCCGCGAGCGGCCCGGCGACATTCCGCTGCTGCTCAAGCACTTCTGCGAGAATCTGGAGGCGCGCGGCTACCCCAAGGGCATCTCCTGCAGCACCGACGCGCTGAACATCCTCATGAACTACCACTGGCCGGGCAACGTCCGCGAACTCGAGAACGCGGTCGAGCACGCGCTCATTTGCGCCGTCGGCGGCACCGTCATGCCGGAAAGCCTGCCGGAGCAGATCCGTGCCAGCGTGCTGGCCAAGAGCGGCTGGGCGGGCAACGTCGGCGCGCCCATGCGCACCGATGCGGTGGTGATGCCCTCGATCAGCGGCGACGAGCAGGAGCGCCGGCAGATCCGCGACGCGCTCGCCCGCGCCAACGGCAATCGCTCGGTCGCGGCCAAGCTGCTCGGGGTCGACCGCACCACACTGTGGCGGCGCATGCAGCGCCTGCACCTGCTGTCGCCGAGCCCGAACTGAGCGGCGGCCTGGCGGCGTCCTGGCCGGGCCGCGACGCTTGGCGCCAGCCGCGGGCGGACGTCTGAAACGGCACTGGCAATCGGCAGGAATTGCCAGTATAAGCCGCGCGAGCGGTCCCGGGCGCCTCAGCCGGTCACGGCCAACGAGGCGCAAGCACCGGGATCACAGGATACAATCGCGACGTGACGAGGTCTCCGGTGAACCGGACAGCCCCGCTGCGTGCGCTTTTTGGCTATGGAGTGATTGCAATGGCCGTTCCGAGGAAGAAAGTTTCGCCGATGAAGCGCGGCCAGCGCCGCTCTCACGACGCGCTCACCGCGCCTGCTTACGTCGAGGACAAGGACTCCGGCGAGCGCCGCCGTCCGCACCATATCGACCTGAAGTCGGGCAAGTACCGCGGCCGCCAGATCCTGGAGCCCAAGTCCGACGTCTGATACGAGGCGCGGCCAGCCCGGCGGGTCCACCCTGCCTGCCGTGCCGACAATCGCCGGCGGCGGGACAGGGCGCCCCAGGGGTCACAGCCGGGGGCAAAGACGAGGGGCGCCGCAGGCTTTGCGGTGTCGTAGTGCAACGAGGGAACTGCCATGTCGCTTCGATCCATCCCGCTGATGCTCATCGCGCTCATCTTCTACAACATCGTCGTCATGCTCGGTGGCGGCTCTGCCGCGCCGGAGAGCGTCTTCGGCCTGCGTCACGAGCTGTTCTCGCTGCCGTCGGTGCGCGGCGATGCGCGCTGGTCGTTCTCGTGGGGTGACCTCATCATCCTCGTGACGCTGATGCTGCTGTT
>CALFEM010000343.1 GCA_937950105.1 uncultured Alphaproteobacteria bacterium
GCAACTGGGCTTCGCCACCGCCGCCACCTGCGAGGCGGGCGTCGTCACCGCCGAGACCAGCAAATCCCCGCTCAAGCTCGCCTTCCCGGCCCGGCTCGCCGGACGCTGGATGCCCGGTCTGTTCCCCGAGCGTGCCGACTGATCATATCAATAGCCCGCGCCACGGGATCGTCACCCGCCAGGGCGGAAACGCGTCCCCATATCGGGGCGGGGTTCCGTGGCCGTGCCATAGAGCCCGTCCGGCCTTCTCGCGGCCGGGGCGCCCAAACACCTCCACGACAAACTCAATCACGACAGCGCCTTCCTGCCCCGCAAGCGCCGTCCGTCCTCGACCATGTGCTCGGGCAGGATTGCGATGCCTATCCGTGACAGCGCCTTGACGATCAGGTGATTGACGGTGACGCCGTCCTTGAGCGCCCGGGTTTTCAGCTCGGTCAACGCATAATCCGGTATGGCGGCCTTGATGTAGGAGAGCCGCGGGCGTGGTGGGGCCTCCGGCTCGGCGACCACGCCCCTGCCCTGCTCCTCTCGGTGCTCTCTCGGCAGCACACGCGCATCGATCATCGCCGGCACACCCTTGGTGCGGGCCATGGCCTCGAGGGCGCTGTCGTCGACATCGGCGGCAATGGACAGGAACGGTTTCTTGCTCTCGGCCATGGCGCTACCCCGCGGCCTGCAGTTGCGGAACATCCGAGCGAGCCCCCTGCGCGACGATCATCTCGATCTCGGCGATCAGGCTCGTGATCTCGGCTCCTGCCCCCTTGTCGCGCTCGACCAATGACGGCGGCTGGCCGTTCAAGAACATCTCGCGGTACGAGACCCGCTCGACCAACACGGTCTTGAACATCGGCAGCCCCAGCCGCGCCAGCTCGGCATAGGCGAAATCCGACACCCGCGTGCGCAACGGGTACATCTTGGTCAACAGCAGCCGGTACGGGATCGGCCGCCCGGCCGTCTCCTCGACGTCGCGCACGTCGCCGGCGATGACCAGCGCCTCGCGGATGTCGGGCTCGGAGGCCTGTGCCGGAATGACGACGAGATCGGCGCGGGCGATGGCCTTGAACAGCGTGACCTCCCGCGCACCGGCGAGATCGATGAGCACGTGATCGAACGCCCCTGCCCCGGCGCGCGCCTTCAGGGTGGCCGCGAACTCGGCGAACGTCACCGCCTCGACGACGAGCCCCGGGATAGCGGTCTTGCGGCTCCAACGGTGGACGGTGCGGTTCTGGTCGAGATCGAGGATGAGGACGCGGGCACCGGACAGCGCCAACGCGGCCCCGACGGCGGCGCAGGTCGTCGACTTGCCGACTCCGCCCTTGGAGGATGCGAATACGAGGATCATGTCATCGGGCCTCCCGGCCCCGGAGAAAAAGATTGAACAAACAAGAAGAGCAAATGGACAAATGTCCAAAAGACCAGAGGCACACATGGAACTCTGCCCACTCGGCAAATTGGCCAAACAGCCGAACACCCAAGCGAACACGATCAGTATGCAGAACAACCCTCTCATCGCCAAACAGAAACGCCGAAACGATCCACAGCCTGCCCGGCGCATTCCCGCACACCATCGTAATCGGCCATGTTGCCAACTGGCAAATTGCCAACTTGCCTAACTGGTCACTTGGCCATGTCGCAGCTCTCGAATTTGATCGCGGCACCACGATTGAATTACACTCGATGCGTGAGCCACTGCGTCTACGCCATCGTCGATCCCAGCACCGACCGCATCATCTACATCGGCCAGACGCGCAATCTGGCGCGCCGCCGTGCCGAGCATCTCGACGGCACCGACACGCTGTCGGGGCTGGTGGTGCGGCAGATCAGGGAGAACGGCTTCGTGCCGCTCGTGGTGCGTCTCGAAGACTGCGCCGACGAGACCGCGGCGCTGATGGCCGAGATCTTCTGGATCGAACTGATGAAGGCGCGCGGCGCCGATCTCGCCAACGCGCAGGCGTTCACAGGCCAGGTCGAGCGGAGCAGGGCGCGCCGCAGCAAGAGCCGCGACCTCGCCGCGATGCAGGCAGCGCGGCTCAAGGCGATCGCCAACGGCGCACCGGCGCGGGAGACGGCGGCGTGGTCGGAGCGCGACGTCGCCCGCCTCAAGGGCATGATCGCCACCGGCATGGAGATGGCGGCCATCGCCGACGCACTGCAGCGCTCGCTCGGCTCGGTCGCGCGCAAGGTGCGGCTGTTGCGATTGAAGCCCAAGCGCAACTAGAGGCCATCCCGGCCAATTGGCCACTTGCCCATCTTGCCGCTTGGCCAGTCCGGCATCATCGTTCACTACGATGCCTCGCTTTGCGCTACCGCGCGGCACCCATACGCGCCATATCGACGGGGCTCCGCAGCCGGCACCACCATCGAAGCCCGTTCCAGGGCCGCCGAACGAGCTACACGGCGCTGTTGCCGCACGACCAAAGCTCGCCGGCACGCTCTCATAGGGTCCGCTTGCTCGTCCCGCCGAGCAAATGCTGAGGACTCTCCGCCGCTCCACGGCCTCAGTCCTGTACGCTCCCAACCCGACACGACATCCAACAGGCGCGGCGCAGTGAGGCGCAGCCGAACGGAGGGTGAGGGCAACCCCAAACAATGGCCGCGCATGCGGCCATGCCAATTCGGCCGAAGCGCAGCGAGGCCCACGCCTTCGACCGCCAATCGGATTCAAGAAAGATATAGAGAGGGAAGGGATACGCCGTCGGGACGCCCGAGTCGTGCCGCCAATTCCGGCGAGTCGCGCCATTCGGCCTGCACGCTCCGCCGTCCAACACCCGGCCAGCTGCACGCTCCACCTGCCGCCGATGCCGGTCACGACCACCACGACCCTGCCGGTTGCACGCTCCGCCTCCCGGTACGACACGCACCTGCACGCTGCACCTGCCGCCGCGGCCACTCCCGAGCGCGCCGCATCCACGGCCAGAACCGTCGCTGCACGCTCCGCCTGCCGTCGTCTGCACGTTCCACCCCCCGAAGCGTGCACGCAGTGCCTCCCGGATCGATGCCAGGAAGGACCTGCATGCAGGGGTATGCTCACGAGACACTGGGCTGACGCGGGGCACCGATGCGGCGCGGACCGGCCGGCCCCCGATCCACGGGCGGCGTCAACAAGCCGGCGGACTCCAAGCGCTGCCGCGCCTCCGCCGAGCGGGCATTGGCGGCCTTGATCTCGCCGACGAAATCCATGTGCGGCGTCAGCGTGAACAGGACATCGAGAATGGCGCTCTTCTGCATCCGCCGCTCGGCCGTCCACGACAGCAGCACGCGGTGGGCGACGAGCTCGTCGAGCGCCTTCTCCACGGCCTTGAGGTTAGCGCTCGGCCGGCAGTTGTGCAGGAGGCCTGAATCCCGTCCGACCGTCGAGAACAGGATGCGGTAGGGGTGCATCAGATGGGCGTTGGTGTACTCGTGGCTCAAACGCTTGTGCAGCCACCGCGCCAGCGGCGCATCGAGGTCCATGAGGATGGCGTAGTTGAACTGCCGGTAGCTCAGCGCCGCGATGCTGGCACTGACGAGGCCCGGCAGCCGCGCCGACCACATCGCCTTCGGGTCCTCCAGCCACTCGGCCCGCGACACGCGGGTCAGGTCGTTGAGGATCGGGTTGGTGTAGACGGTCTTCTTCGAGCCGCGGCCCTCGATCGTGACGTCGAGCACGGTCTTCGACAGGATCTCGAGCGAGCGCTTGATCTCGGCGATCGAGCGGGTCCGCCCGCGCCGCGCCAACTCCGTGCGGATCATGTGCAAAGTGAACCGCACCCAGCTCTCGCCGCGGCGGCTGTCATGGAGCCCGCAGGCCTGGTCGGTGAAGATCTTCTTCAACACCTCCTCGACCAGCTCCTCGTCGGCGGAGGGGTGGAAATCGAGCCGCCGCCCGTTGACCATAATGCTGGCCGGCTGCAGCGACAGCGTGCACAAGAGGGTCGGATTGTCGGCCTTGGGCGCGAAGCGGTACTCGAATATCCTTTGGTGCACCGGCAGCCGGCCTGCGCCGTCGCGCATCAGGGCCTGCATGCGGGCGGAGAACGAGTACTTGGGGATCGCGTCCCACAGCTCGATGGTGTTCGAAAGATTCTCCGGCCGCCCGAAGAACTGCGTGAAGAGGTCGTACTGCAGGTCCCGCGACCCGGAACAGAGGGCAGGGGAGAGGGCCACATCGGCCGTATCGCAAGCTCACACCCCGAGCCTGCCAACCCCGATCCCGCCCGTCAACAATTCCCGCCCCGCCGCTCGATCAAAGCTGTGAGCAGATTGAACGGCGCCATGAGTCCCCGCCAGAGGGACGTGAGGCGAAACTTCTTTGGTCCGGCTGCGCGTGGGGACCCAAAAGGCATCCCGGATTGTCCGAGGATCGCCTATGTTGTAACCCGTATACCGTCCTTAGGCTGATCTCGCGGCATGGAGCTCTTCAGTTGATGCAGAGAGGAGACACGATTGGCGACGCCCTGCTGCAACTCCTCCCTGCCGACGGCACGCCCGTGCTCAACCGCGTGATGCGGATCATGATCGCGAGACAAATTGGGCGGCCGATCGAAGCCGACGATTATGTGGACGTGCGGGATCGCCTGCAGAAACAAGGGCGTATCGGCGTCACGCGAGGTCAGGGTGGAAAAGTCTTTCTCGTGGCGTAACCCGAGGCCCCGCAGGATGCAATTCAACCTGATGCGTGGAGTGAGGCGGCTCTGATGCCATACCTCGGCAGCTACCTGTCGAGTGCGTTTCAAGACGAACTCGACTTGCCAGGCGGGTCGAAGGTAGTCGTGCAAGACGTATCACGGGCCGGTCCCAGAGAAGGCCAGTGGACCCGTCCAGACTTCATACTGGTGAGCTTGGCGCGCCTCACTTTTGTGCCGCAGCACCAACTGGACGTGCACACCTTTGAACTCAAGGCCGAGCACGGCGGGTGCGTTCAGGCCGTGCACGAGGCGCTCGCACAAACGCGCTTCAGCCACTTCGGTCATCTCGTATGGCATCTGCCCGAAAGGTCGGCAGCAGAAGCGCGCCTCGACGATATAGAGGGACAGTGCGGGCGCCACGGCATTGGCCTCATTTTGATGCGCGATCCG
>CALFEM010000344.1 GCA_937950105.1 uncultured Alphaproteobacteria bacterium
CAATTCGATCTATCCGAACTGGGATGCCGCGGTCGGCGACCTAAACCCGGCCATGATGCCGCCGAAACCGAGCGGGCCGTTGTCGTCGGCGATGACGCACATGGTGTCGTCGACCGCGTGCTCCTTGCCGTCGAGGCCGAGGAACTTCTCGCCGTTCTTGCCAAGGCGTGCGCGCACGGCGCCCTTCAGTTTGCCGGCGTCGTAGACGTGCAGCGGGCGGCCGAGATCGTTGGAGATGTAGTTGGTGACGTCGACGAGCGCGTTGATGGGGCGCTGGCCGATGGCCTTGAGCCGTGCCTGCATCCATGCCGGAGAAGCGCCGTTCTTGACGCCCTTGACGTAGCGGCCGGCGAACACCGGGCACGCCCTCGCCGCCTCCGGGGTGAACTCGAGGCGGATGGCGATCGGACTTTCAGTTTTGCCCTCGACGCCGTCGAGCTTGCGCATCGGCTTCAGAGTGCCGAGACCTGCGGCGGCAAGATCGCGCGCGATGCCGCGCACGCCGGTGCAGTCCGGACGGTTCGGCGTCAGCTTCACCTCGATGACAGGATCGTCGAGGCCGATCGCGGCGACGTAGCGCTCACCGACCTTCCCGGCGAGCGCGGCATCGACCTCGATGATGCCTTCGCTCTCGCTGGAGAGCTGCATTTCGGCGGCCGAGCACATCATGCCGTTGGAGACGACGCCTCGCACGGGCTTCTTTTCCAGCGTGATGCCGGAGCCCGGAATGTACGTGCCGAGCGGTGCGAATACACCGAGCATGCCTTCACGCGCGTTCGGCGCGCCGCACACCACTTCCATCAGCGGCTTGCCGGGGGCGATTTCGACCTGCAGCACGCGCAGGCGATCCGCGTTCGGGTGCTGTTTGGCTTCGACGACGCGCGCGATGGTGAAGGCGCCGAGAGCTGCGGCCGGATCCTCGACGCTCTCGACCTCGAGGCCGATCGCCGACAGTCGCGTCGCGATCTCGTCGAGCGATGCTGTCGTGTCGAGATGGTCCTTGAGCCAGGAGAGCGTGAACTTCATGACGAAAGCGATCCTTCAATTCGGCGCAGCGCGGCGGCGGTCAGCGATCCACAGCGTGCTTCTTGCGTGCGGAATAGACCTTGGCCCAGATCCACACGAACGAAACGGCGATGCGGATGAGCGTCAGCCCGTAATAGATGCGGAAGACGAAGCAGTACCAGACGAACCAGCGCAGTGCCCGGTTCATATAGACGACACTCACGGACAGTTCGAAATGCTCCATGACGTCGAAGAAGCCGCCGCGCAGCACCAGATCGAGCGCGAAGAAGGCGGTGCCGATCGGGCCCGACGACGTCAGCGCACCCTTGGCATCGACGAACAGCTGCTGACCTTCGGCCTGCAGCAGCAGGCAGCTGATGACGAACGCGACATAGAACACCAGCATCGAGACGCCCATCGAGCGGTAGTAGATGAGCACGTGGCGCAGCGTATCGCGGCTGAAGCCGTAGTCGATCCAGTCGTCGAGATCGCGATGCTTGCTGTCGTGATAGAACCATGTCCAGAACGCCATCAGCGCCATGGCGAGATCGGAAGAGCGTCGTGTAGGGAAAGAGTGTAGATCTCGGTGGT
>CALFEM010000345.1 GCA_937950105.1 uncultured Alphaproteobacteria bacterium
GATTGTAATCGCCGACCGTCGATGGAAACGCCAGCGCCGGCGGCAGTTTGCCGCCCCCGACGCGCCATTTCGCCGACCGCCGCCAGCCGCTCGGTCGAGGTCGCGAACTGGATCAGTCTTTCGGCCTCGGCGGCATTGGCCGCCTTGGCGGGGATCGCGAGATATTCGACATCGTAGACCTGCCCGTCCCAGACGATGCCGAGCGGTCCACGCCGCGCGACGTCGAGGAACGCGCGCGTGTTGGTCGTCAGTGCCACCGTGACCGTGCCGGCGCGCAGCAGGTCGAGCGCTTCGGCGGCGTTGTCGTACCAGACGATGTCGTTGCCGATGGCGGTGATCTGCGACAGCGCACGCTGCATGCCGGCCTCCGTCGCGAGGCGCGCGTAGACGTCGCCCGGCGCCACGCCGTCGGCCATGATGGCCGCCTCGAGCACGCCACGCCCACTGCGCGGCAACGCCCGCTTGCCGGGAAAGTTGCGCGTGTTGAAGACATCCTTCATCGAGCGCGGCGGCCGCTTGGCGAACTTCAGCGGATCGGCGACGAACACCTGCGACCACGCGAACGTCGCGGTGCCACAGCGCTGCAGTGCGCCGTCGAGGAAATCCTGTGCCGAGGCGCCGGTTTCGGCGGTCCGGGTCGCGGACAGTTCACGCAGGTCGCCGGCCTCGCATTTGCGGCCGAGTTCGCCGGCGTCGAGCGCGACCACATCGAGGCTGTCACTGCTGCTGCCGGTCGCGATCTCGATCTCGGTCTGACGCGTGAAGGGCTTCAGCACCGCGCTGTCGTAGGCGGCGGCGTAGGCGCCTTGCAGCGCGGCGATGCGAACCTTCGGCTTTGCGGGCGCCGGGGCTGGAGCGGCCGGCTCGGCGCGCGCAGGTGCCGGAGCCGGTGATGGAGCCGGTGATGGAGCCGGCGCGGGCGTGGGCTTCTCTGCGGTCGCTGCCGGGGTATCGGCGGGCGAATTGGCCGGGGAGCTGCCGGCAGGTCTAGCCGCTGCCGGTTTGTCCGTCGGGATGGCCGGAGCTGCGGCGCCCGGTGCGGGCGCAGCCGTGGTCGTCGCCGGCGTCGCCGCGGGGGCGGTGGCCGGTGCCTGCGTCGCCGGCGCGGCTGGCGCGGCAGGCGATCCAGTGGCAGCGGGAGGCGCCGCCGCCGGCGCGGCTTGTGCGCTCGGTGTCGCCGGTGCTGGTGCCGTTGCCGGTTCTGCCACCGTGGGTGCCGCCGGAGCGGTCTGTGCCGTCGCCGGAGGCACCGCCTGCGCAGGAGCCGGCGCGCTGGTCGTGCCGGTCGTGGCGGGTGCGACTGCTGCCGGCGGCGGCGGGGTAGGTGGTGCGGCCGATGGAGGCGTCTGTGCAAGCGCCGAGGCTGCGGCCAGCGGCAAAAGCGCGGTGGTGATACGCAACCGGCGGGTCAGCAGCATGCGGGTCCTCTTGAGGCGTATTGGACGACTTTTATGCGGGATAGGCTCGCGGGCGGAACAAGCGCATGCCTCGATGGCGGCACAAGGGCGCTGCGGAAGGGGGCGATGGGGCGGCCTGGCGGCAAGGTCGCGGAGCGCGCGTGATTGGCCGGAGCGGCGATCACGTTCGTCCGGGCGGCGCCCGCGTCGACGGTGCGGCTGCGGGCGGGTGCGCGGCGGGAACGGACGGATCGGGCGGTTGCTTCGCACTGGTCAGCGGAAGCTGGCGGATGGTCGGCGCGCCGATCGGCCCCTCGATCAGCAGTCCGGCGCCCGTCGCCGCGTTGGCGATCGACGGCAACTCGATGAACTCGGCACCGCCCGGTGTCGCTTCTACAGGCTGCATCAACGCCCGCGTCATCCACACACGCAGATCGGAGCGGCCGTTCGGCAGCTCGATGTTGCCGACCGCCGTCAATACCGCGTCGCCGGTTCGCGCGCTGGCGCGGGCAATGTTGAGACGGCCATCGACGACGTTGAAATCGACGGCGAGGCTGTTGAGCGACGTGGTGCCGCGGGCGGCCCCGCCCCAGCCCGTCTGGGCGGCCGCGCGCGTCGTCGCCGACAAGGCGTTGAGGTCGACACCGAGCTGGCCGAACGACGGCACCCTGACGCCGAGTTTGCCCGACAGGCTCTGCACGATGCTCTGGCGGTCGGCACCTTCGGCCTTGAGGTCGAGTGTCGTGGTCCCGTTGCCGCCGACCGCGGCGTGGTTGAACAGTGCCTGCGAGACGAGTGAGGCGTCGACGTTTTCGAGCGAGCCCTTG
Source organism: uncultured Alphaproteobacteria bacterium (assembly GCA_937950105.1). Taxonomy (GTDB): domain Bacteria; phylum Pseudomonadota; class Alphaproteobacteria; order Rhizobiales; family Hyphomicrobiaceae; genus JAEUMD01. Next base: position 2,225 of record CALFEM010000345.1, read on the forward strand.
AGGTGATAGCTCGGCGCGATCCCCTGTGCGTCGATCGTGAGCTGTCCGCGGCAGCGGCCGGCCTTGCCGACTTCGAGTTCGGCGAGATCGGCGAGCATCGTTCCGTTCTTGAGAGAGAAGGACGCCGCGCTCTTGCCGAACGTGGCGTCCCAGGCCTTCACCTTGCCCGCCGAGATGCGCAGATCGGCGTCGATGTCGTTGAGGATCGGGAATACCGGGCGGAACGCCAGCGTCGGCGGCAGATAGCTCGAGAAGTCGAAAATGCCGCGATTGCCTTCGAGCTGATCGACGTAGGAGGTGACGTCCAGCGTTTCGAAGTCGACAGTGCCGTCGAGGGCGGCGCGCTGGTTGGCAAGTTTGATAGAAAGGGTTCCGGCGCCTTCGTTGCCGTCGATGTCGATGGCGGCCTGCGGGAACGAGATGCCGCGCGGCGTCCACTCCATGGGCCCCTTGATGCTCAACCGCTCGAGGCCGCGCCCGTCGGTCCAGTCCGCCCCGAGCCAGCGGGCCAGCCGGCGCACGCTCGTGATGTCGACGCTGGCTTCACTCGATTCGAACGCAAGTGTCTCGCGATTGGAAACGGTGCCCGATGCGATCGCGCTGATGTGGTCGTTCTTCAGCTCGAGTTCGAGCGGCCAGGTGGCTGTCTGATCAGCCTCCTTGCGCGCACCGAGTGCGAGCGTAAGGCTGACCGGCTGCCCGCGCAGGCCGAGTATGCCCGTGGCCTTGAAGCGCCCGCCCCGCTCCCGCTTGATTGCGAGGTTCGTCAGCGCGAGATTTTCCGTCGAACCGTCGGAGCGCAGCACCCGCAGGTGACTGTTGCGAATGTCGAGTTCGCTGAACGACACGCTGGCCAGCGCCGCCAGCAATGGCTCGAGACCGCCGGACGGCGCAACTCTCCTGGGGTGCGCTCCCGCCGCCACCAGATCGAGGCTCAGCACCGCATTGTCGAGCACCAGGCGGCCCTTGCCCGCGGTCAGCAGAGCGAGCACCGCCGCGCCCGTAGAAGGCTCGCCCGACAGTTTCGCGAACGAGACGTTGCCGCG
>CALFEM010000346.1 GCA_937950105.1 uncultured Alphaproteobacteria bacterium
TATCGACGATCGCCGGGTTCTCGCCGTTGGCGTAGATCCAGCTGTCGACCGCGTACTTCTTGGCCCCGTCGTTCTCTTTCAGCACGGCGGTCCAGTGCGTCCAGCCGGAAACGCCACGCCAGAGCTGGTCCTTGGCGAAGGGCGTGCCGACCGTGTGGTGCTTCAGCAGGCCGTTGTTCTGCAGCACGAGCAGGTAAGAGGTCGTGTTGGTCGCCTCGTCGACGCAATCCTGCTGGGTCGGATCGCCCGAGGCCGCGAAATCCATGCCCTCGCGGTCCTTGTCGGTTCCGATGGCGGCGCCGACGCGCCGCTCGATCCAGCCGATCGCGTAGGCGACCGCGCGGCGCTCCTCGGCCGCGCTCTGATCCTTGGCGTTCTTCTTCATGATCGAGCGCAGTTCGGTCATATCCGCGTCGGTAAAACGGAAGCGCGTCTGCTGTTTGCAGCCATAGGCGCTGCAGACGTGCACCGTATTGCCATCGGGCTTCTTGGCCTGGAAATCGTCGTAGTGGCCGAGTGTCGGCCCGTTGCGCTCATGCGTACAGGCGGCCAGAGCGAGGGTCGCAGCCACGAGGGCGGTGATGGCGCCAAACCTGGATGTCACGTCGTCCTCGCGTGGAATTCGTGGGTCTGCTGACTTGTCCGAATACTCGACGCCGCAATCAACGCATGCTCTTTACAGACCGGTGCCCTCACACCTCCCTCGCGCATATCATTCTGACGGTGCCGAGCAAAGGTGCATGAATGAGCAAAACCCTGTGATTCGCAGCGCCGCGTCAACTTCAGGAGCCGACCGCAACTCATGAGCCACACGGTGAGCACCCTGTCCCCCATCCACGTCGTCGGCGGCGGCCTGGCCGGTTCGGAAGCCGCCTGGCAGATCGCTTGCGCCGGAGTGCCGGTCGTCCTGCACGAGATGCGACCCGTGCGGGTCACGGATGCTCACAAGACGGACGGTCTCGCCGAGCTCGTGTGCTCCAACTCGTTCCGCTCCGACGAGTGGCAGACCAACGCCGTTGGCCTGCTGCACGAGGAGATGCGGCGCGCGGGCTCGCTCATCATGAGCGCGGGCGACCGCCACAAGCTGCCGGCGGGCGGCGCGCTCGCGGTCGATCGCGACGCATTTTCAACCGAGGTGACTGCCCGGCTCACCGCGCATCCGCTGGTGACCATCGCGCGCGAGGAAGTGGCCGGCGTGCCGCCCTCGGACTGGTCCAGCGTGATCGTCGCCACCGGGCCGCTGACCTCGCCCGCGCTGACCGATGCGATCCTCAAGCTGACCGGCGAGGACCAGCTCTCGTTCTTCGATGCCATCGCGCCGATCGTGCATTTCGACTCGATCGATCTCGACATCGCGTGGAAGCAGTCGCGCTACGACAAGGCGGGGCCGGGTGGCACGGGCGCCGACTATCTCAACTGCCCGATGACGCGCGACGAGTACGAAGCGTTCGTCGACGCGCTGATTGCCGGCGAGAAGACCTCCTTCAAGGAATGGGAGGCGACCACACCCTACTTCGACGGCTGCCTGCCCGTCGAAGTGATGGCCGAGCGTGGCCGAGAGACGCTGCGTTTCGGGCCGATGAAGCCGGTCGGCCTCGCCGATCCGCGAAAGCCCGGCGAGCGCCCGTATGCCGTGGTGCAGCTGCGCCAGGACAACGGGCTCGGCACGCTGTGGAACATCGTCGGCTTCCAGACCAAGCTGAAGCATGCCGAGCAGGTACGCGTGTTCCGCATGATCCCCGGCTTGCAGGAGGCAGAGTTCGCGCGCCTCGGCGGCCTGCATCGCAACACGTTCATCAATTCGCCCGTGGTGCTGGACGAGTTGCTGCGGCTCAAGGCCGACACGCGGCTGCGCTTCGCCGGCCAGATCACCGGCGTCGAGGGCTACGTCGAGAGCGCGGCCATGGGGCTGGTGACCGGCCGCCTCGCCGCGGCCGAGCGATTGGGTATGACGCCGGTCGTACCACCGCCGACGACGGCGCTCGGCGCGCTCGTCAGCCACATCACCGGCGGGCATATCGTGACGGATGTCGAGGGCGAGAGCGACGGGGAAGACGGTGGCGCTGCCGCGCCGGTCGAAACAGCGGGCAAGCGCCGCTCGTTCCAGCCGATGAACATCAACTACGGTCTGCTGCCGCCGATCGCCGCGCCGAGCCGCGACGCTCAGGGCCGCAAGGTGAAGGGCAAGGAGCGCGGCTTTGCAAAGAAGCGGCTGATGTCGGTGCGCGCGCTCGGCGATGTCGATCGTTGGCTGGCGGAGAACGTGCTGCGCGCGCCCGACGCCGCGGCGGAGTAGGGAGATTTTGTCGTTACGCTCGCCGTCCGAATCTGGCACTCTGGCGTTCTGACTGCCAAAGCTCGACTATAGAGAGGTCACGATGAACTTCAAAAAGGGAGATCAGGTCATTCTGCGCTCTGGTGGGCCCCGAATGACCGTCGAAGGGATCGATGGAGATGAGGTGGCCTGCGTATGGTTTGAGAAAACCAAGGCGCTTCGCGGATCCTTCGCAGCCAGTGCGCTGACTGCTGCTGGAGCCCGTCGCCCTATCGGAATCATAAGAGTTTAGGCAATTGGAGGACGAAGTCACTCCACCGGCGTTTCGCGATCGAAGCGCGCGCCCAGCGCCCAGCCGATCGTCCAGCCGATGGCGACGGCCAGCACGTTGAGCCCCATGAATACTGCGGCGTGCAAGTCGGCCACCGTATCGGGGCTATCGAACGTAAAGCGCGAGACGACATAGCTCGCGACCGGCGACGACAGGAAGATCGTCGCCAGCAGCGCCACGGCAATCGCCGCGATCATCGCGATCAGATAGCGCATGGCTACTTCACCTCCCAGAACCAGATCTCGCCCGCGTCCGCGTAGTTCGAGGTGTAGCCGAGCCACGAGAACCACTCCATCAGCCACTTCGAACTGGAGCGGAAGCCGTTCCACACGTCGATGTGGTCGCCGGTCGCCTTCGCGCTCTCTCCCGCGCGGCGCCAGTAGTCCTGGATGTAGATGACGCCGGTGCGGCCATAGAGCTTCGGATAGAAGTGCGCGGCCTCGGTGCCGGTGATTTTCTCGAGCGGTCCGAAGCCCGGCAGGTTGGCGCGCGCAATGGCGTTGGCGAGCTGGTTGGCGTTGATGAAATGCATCTGCTCGCGCGGATGCACACCGCAATGCGCAACGCCGGCGAGCTGGCTCTCGCGCACGCCGGCCCGGCGCAGCGCCACGCCCATACGAATGGCGCACTGGTTCGCGTAGACGGGATAGCCCTTTTTGACCGGCTTCTTTTCGACGCTGACGACATCGGCCGGCGCGATGCAGGGCATCTGCACGCTCTCGTTGATCGGATGGCCGCGCCAGAGATCCTTGAACTCGATCATTCGCGTTGCTCCGCCTTGTCTCCCTCTCCCCGTCCTTACGGGGAGAGGGTCGGGGTGAGGGGTAGCATTGACCGCACCGCCGTCGTGTGGCCGCCCCTCACCCTGACCCTCTCCCCATTGATGGAATGGGGAGAGGGAATGAGATCTCGATCTAAGCGCAAAAGCGTGACGGCTTCCAGACGACGCGCACTGCACTCATCAATCGACGAGATCGATGCCGAACACCTGAAAGGCAAAGATGAGCACGAGAATGGCGATGGGGACGATGGCAGCGAAAAGCGTCGCGATGCTGGCGACGATTGCGGGCAGCTTGCCATGCGGCCACAGCGCGCGGCCGATGACGAACGCAAGCCCGCCTG
>CALFEM010000347.1 GCA_937950105.1 uncultured Alphaproteobacteria bacterium
GTGCGGCCGGCACCGCACCTTGAGCCGGTTGCGGGGCGGCGGGACAGGGAGCGGCGGCCAGGGCCGGTACGGCCGACGAAACGACGAGCAGGGCGGCTAGGAGCGACAGTGCGGCGGCCATGCCCCGAAAGGCCGAGACGCGCCGACTTGCCGCGAAGAACAGCGACATGGCATTTCTCCCCAGTGCATTGTTCGGGGAACTGGAGGCCTTGCGCCTCGACGCCCATCAAGGGCGACGCTCCCGGTCATGCGTCGCGGGCTCGTTGTCCTCGAAATCAGGCTCCAAGGCGTCCCACGTTGCGCGAAGAATGCCACGTATTGCGATATTTGAAAGCCGAATAGTCGCAGTTGCTGAAGACGATTTGGGTTGCGCCGCAGCATGGACCAGCCCTCGTTCGCAGCAGCGCGCCGCCGGAAGCCTGGAGACTGAGACGTGACCCGCCCGACCGACCTCGAACCACTCGCCGCTCCGACGCCGGAGGTCATCGCTCGTCTGGTCGATGTCGTTGGCCCGACGTATGCCGTCACCGACGCGCAGGATCAGGTCCCCTATCTCAGGGAATGGCGCGACCGCTACATCGGCAAGACACCGCTGGTGCTGCGGCCCGGCTCGACCGAGGAGGTCGCGCGAATTCTAGCGATCTGCAACGAGGCGCGCGTCGGTGTCGTCCCGCAGGCCGGCAACACGGGCCTCGTCGGCGGGCAAATCCCGTTCGAGGACGGGCGCGACGTGGTGCTCTCGGTCGGCCGCCTCAATCGCATCCGCAGCGTCGATCCGGCCGGGCAGACGCTGATCGCCGAAGCCGGCGTGACGCTCGCCAACGTCCAGAAGGCCGCCGACGACATCGGCCGGCTGTTTCCGCTGAGCCTCGCCGCCGAGGGGAGCTGCCAGATCGGCGGCAACCTCGCCACCAACGCTGGCGGCGTCAACGTGCTCGCCTATGGCAACGCGCGCAGCCTCGTGCTCGGGCTAGAAGTCGTGCTGGCGGACGGGCGCATCTGGCAATCGCTGAAGACCCTGAAGAAGGACAACACCGGTTACGACCTGCGCGACCTGTTCGTCGGCTCCGAGGGCACGCTCGGTGTCATCACGGCCGCCGCGCTGAAGCTGTTCACCAAGCCGGCCGAGAAGGCAACCGCGTTCGCCGCGCTCGAAAACCTCGATCAGGTGCTCGAACTGTTCAAACGCGCCGAGACGGCCGCGGGTGCGAGCCTCACCGCGTTCGAGTTCATCTGCCGCACCGGCGTCGAGATCGGCGTCAGGCACGTGCCGGGCGTGCGTGCGCCGTTCGCCGACATCCCGCCGTGGTCGGTGCTGCTCGAAATATCGTCGGGCGAAGCCGACGGGCGCGCCATGGAGACGATGGAACGACTGCTCGGCGACGCCATCGAGGGCGGGATCGTGTTCGATGCGGCGATCGCGCAATCGATCCAGCAGGCGCGCGATTTCTGGAAGCTGCGCGAAGAGATGTCGGACGCGCAGAAACACGAGGGCGGCAGCATCAAGCACGACGTCTCCGTCGCCATTTCGAAGATGCCGGAGTTCGTCGCCCGCGCCGATGCGCTGATCGCGCGGCTTTGCCCCGGCGCGCGCCCTGTGCCGTTCGGCCACTTCGGCGACGGCAACGTCCATTACAACGTCAGCCAGCCGGTCGGCATGGACAAGGCCGCCTACCTCGCCCGCTGGGACGAGATCGCCGAAGCCGTGCATGAACTGGTGGTCGAGATGGGCGGTTCGATTTCCGCCGAGCACGGCGTCGGCCGCATGAAGCGGGGTGAGCTGGTGCGCTTCAAGAGCGCCGTCGAAATCGACATGCTGCGCTCGATCAAGCGCGCCCTCGACCCGGCCGGCATCCTCAACCCCGGCAAGGTCGTGTGATCGGTCGAAAAGCGGCGAGCCATCGCGTGATGGCCCGCCGCTGGCGTCGAATATCTCTGCCGTCAGTGGCTGGCGGCCTTCAGTGCGCGACGCTCGGCTTCGATCTTTTCCATCTGTGACGGCCAGCTCGCGCCGATCCAGTCGTCGGTGCCGAACAGCCAGTACCAGAAGCGGTTGCGGCGATGGTAACGCTCGACCGTCATGCGGTTGAGGTTGTCCATGTTGGTGTTGAGCGCGGCGAGCATGGCCATCGGCTTGCCGGCTTCGCGCTCCATGCCCTCGATGCGCGAGGCGATGATGGCGAGATCGCCCGAGCCTTCCGTGCGCCACTGATCCATGGAGCTGGCCAGCGTGTGCTGGTTGGCGTTGAGCTTCATCAACGCGTCGTGGACTTCCTTGAGTTCGACCTGATGCGCCTTCAGCTGGTCCGCGGATCTGGCGGCAAAAGCGTCGATGCCATGGTGATGGCGCACGATCAGTTCGCGCTGCGCCTTGGTCTCGGCGTCGCTGCGGGCGGCGAAACCCTCGAGAAGCTTGCGGTAGGTCTCGAGCCGTTCGCTCATCTGCGTCAGCGCGTTCGTGTCGTCGGTGCGCTCCATCTCGACGATACGCACCAGCTCCGAGATGCCCTCGCCGGTCCGCGCGATGCGCGACGATTGCTCGACGACGTTGGCCGCCACCTCGCGCACGTCGGCGGTCAGACCGGCGCGCACGTCCTCGAGCGTCGTCTGCTGCAGCGAGAGCGTATCGGACAGCGCCGCGATGCGGCTGTCGAGATCGCCCTGCATCGAACGATCCTGGCCGAGCAGCGCCTCCTCGATGATGTCGAGACGGTTCTGGATGTTGCCGAGATCAGTGCGGTTGTCGATGCGCCCTTCGAGTGCGGCGAGCTGATTGGCGAGATTGCGCTCGACATCGCCGACGCGCTGGTCGATCTGCGTCAGGTCGACATTGACGTAGGGCTGGTTGTTGCGCACCAGCTGCTCGATCTGGTCTATGCGCATGTTGACCGGCGAGAAGTCGATAAACGGCGTCTGCCGCACGTTCCACTCGATCTGGTCGAGACGGCTCGCAAGCTGCGATACGTCGGTCGCCGGGACCGCGCGCACCGCCTGCTCGATCTGATCGAAGCGATTGCCGAAGGCGCCGAGATCGCCCTGTCCGAGACGGCTTTCGATCTGATCCAGACGCGCATGCAGCGACGACAGGTCGACCGCCTCGTGGCGCGCGGCAGTGCGCACCGTAGTCTCGATCTCGTCGAGGCGGCGCAGCAGTGCGTTGAGCGCGCCGCTGTCTCCCTGCGGCTGCGACGACACCAGTGTCTCGAGCGATTCTAGACGGTCGTAGAGGCCGCCCGAAAAGCGGCTGGCGTCGTCGTGCTGGTTGGCGATCTGCGAGGAGATCGCGCGCACCATCTGCTCGAGGGCGTCGAGGCGCGAGTTCTGCAGGTGATCGGTCACATGCTGAATCGGATCGCCGGCGGCGTGTTGCAGCGGCTCATTGGCAAAGTAGCGGCTCGCCGGGCGGCGCACGCGCTCGCGCGGCGGCTCGGGCGGCGTGTAGGGCGCGGCGGCACGCGGGCGATAGGCCGGACGCTCGCGCATGCGCACGGTGTGGCGATCGATGAGATCGGCGGCGCCGCCCTGCGGGCGCAGCTCACGCAGCACGTAGAGCACATCCTCGATACTGGCCGGCGCATCCTTGCCCTGATACGCGCGCGAAGAAGCGAGCCGCAGCACCCGCTCGAAGGTGGCCGAGCTGCGCGGCGCGGCATTACCATTGCCCGTGTCGACCGGAATCTCGCTGGCGATGACGGTGGCGATCTCGCGCCTCAGCGCCGCAACGCGGACGCCGCTCGCTTCGAGCGCTTCCGCGGCATCGTCGATGCGCGTCATGGCGTGGATCAGATGCTCGACGCGGACTTCGCCGGCACGATGCGCCAGCGCCACGTCGAAGGCGTGGTTGGAGCAGGCGAGCACGGTATCGTCGACCCAGATCGGCATCTCGTCGTCTCCGCCATATCCGGGGCGGCTGCCACGCGGCCCGTTGAGCTTGCCTGCGCCCGAGAGGTCCGAGGACGTGGCGCGCCACGTCTGCGGCGTCCTCAGATCGAGATCCTGGCCCCTGTAGCCCATCTTCAGATACTCCCTGCGCGGTGCGCCTGCCGGCTGCCAGCCCGCGATCCGAATTCCTGTCCGCGGTCGCGAAGATCCGCGCGCGGCGCCGCCCCGCCGCCTGCGACACGCCACGATCTTGCCGATCAAAACGGCAACCTCTTGACTGTGGCACTTTAGCTGGACGGCCGGCGCGCCGCGAGTCGGCGCTGTGCGACGGCGACGGAATGCCAAAATATGGCAAACGTGACAGATCAATACATTATATCAATTGAATGCATGGTTAACGTGAACTGACATTGTGTTTCGGTTCGCGGAACACTGTTTTTGTCAACGCGCATCGCACTGGCAGCAGCGCGTCACCCGCTTTGTGGCAGCAGCAGCTCCGGTCCCTCGTTGCGCGGGTTGTTCAGCCGGCGGCTGACGGGCACGATCTCGAGCAGCCCGGCCGGCGCCGGCTGCAGGATTGCCGGGGCGATGTCGGCGCTCCCCGATCGGGTGTCGAGCCACAGATCGAACGCCTCCGGCGGCACGATCGCCGGCATGCGATCGTGGATTGCACGCATGGTCGAATTGGCGCCGACAGTGAGGATCGCCATGGTGTCGATCTCGCTGCCGTCGGCGCCGATCCAGTGCTCCCACACTCCGGCCATGGCGAACAGGCCGCCGCCGCGCTTGCGGATCAGGTGCGGCTGCTTGGCGCCCTTGTCTCCCGTCCACTCGTAGAATCCGTCGGTCGGCACCAGACAGCGGCGATGGCGCAGCGCGGCGCGGAACGACGGCTTCTCGAAGGCCGTCTCGGCGCGGGCGTTGATGAGGGTCGCGAACTCGGCCGGGTTCTTCACCCACGAGGGTATGAGCCCCCAGCGCACCAGCATGAGCTCGCGTTGATGGCGCGGCGACAGGCAGACGATGTGCACCGGCTGTGTCGGCGCAATGTTGTAGCGGGGAGGGAACTCCTCGCGCACGAAGGCACCGAAGTACGAACGGACGGCTTCTGGCGGTGATGTCAGGCTGTAGCGCGAGCACATACGTCGCCGGGCTCCTCGAAGCGCGCCGCAGCGGCACCATGCCCGCGACGTCCGCTGTGACGATTTTCGCCGCTCTCAGGCCTCGCGTCCACCGCTCGTCGCGACCACCTCGACGCGCGCGCCGGGCCGGCCTAGCCCCCAGCGCTCCGTCGCGTAGATCAGCATGGCGCGCGGCAGCCGCACGACGAGACGCCCGTCGCGCATGGCCATTTCGCGGGCGACCGAGGCCTGCTGCGAGCGCGACAGGTGCCGCGCCGGACGCAGTACCAGATCGACCGACTCGCACCATTCCGTGTCATCCGGCAATGCGCCTGCAGGCTCGCTCTCACGGATGGCGAGAACGCGGGCCAGCACGAAATCGCGCCACGCCTTGCGTTCGTAGCACCAGGCGCGCGCATGCCAGCGCTCGCCGTCGCTGACGAGACGCGACGGCGCGATCCAGCGTTCGGCGGGCTCCGCGCGCGTGAACGACTGGTAGTCGACGAGCAGCCGCTCGCCATCGCGGGCGGCGCGGCGGACGCGCGCCGCGATGCCGGCATCGAGCGGGCGTTGCAACTGCGGCAGCGCGGCCGTCAGCGGATCGCCATCGTCATGCAAGGTCGAAAGCACCGATGGCGCCTCGTCGAGCGCGAACTGCGGCTTGAAACGCGCGGTGGTGACGTAGGTCCTGGCGCTGGTGTCGTAGACGACGCCTCGTCCGGCGGCGCTAAGATACTCGCGGAAATCCAGCGCCGCCTGCGCCGGCGAGATCGCGAACGCCTCGATCAGATCGGCGCGATTGATGCGCGCTTCCCAGAATAGCCGCGCATCGATGAAGCACAGCCGCTCGACCGCCGCGTGGCGGAGATGATCCTTGGGGAGAGGCTTGACCATGATGCCCAGCGTAGCTTGACGGCGCCGGCACGTCCATCTAAAAACTAGACATACTTGGGGATGGGCACATGCGGATATTGCACACGGCCGATTTGCATCTGGGACGCACCTTCGAGGGCCACTCTCTCGATCGCGATCATGCGGCGATTCTCGACCAGATCCTCAGCGCGATCGTTACTCGCAAGCCGGATCTGCTCGTCATTGCTGGTGATATCTTCGATCGCGCCGCGCCATCCGAAGCGGCGGTACGCCTGTTCAACGGCTTCATCGAGCGCGTGGCGCATGAAACGGAAACCGCTATCGCGGTGATCGCCGGCAACCATGATTCGCCCGACCGCATCGGCGCCATGTCGATGCTCGCCGACCGCCGCCGCGCCATCGTGCGCGGACCGCTCGAAGCCGATGAGCGCCCGCTCCTGCTCGACGACGAGCATGGCACCGTCGCCGTCTCCGCGCTTCCTTTCGCCTACGAGTTCGCGGCACGCGCGTGCTTCGAAGAACCGACGATCGCCTCGCCGGAAGCGGTGCTTCGCGCGCAGATGGCCTCGGCACGACGGCATGTGCCGGACGGCGCGCGCTGGATCGTGATCGCCCACGCGTTCGTCGCCGGTGCCGCGGGTTCCGACAGCGAGCGTCCGCTGTCACGCACGGCTGGCGGAATCGAAACCGTTGCGACGGAGGTGTTCGACGGCGCTCATTATGTCGCGCTCGGGCACCTGCATCGCCCGCAGGCCGTCGGCCCTCCACACATCCGCTATGCCGGATCGCCGCTCGCCTTCGGCTTCGACGAGGAGGCCGGCGGGAAGTCCATGGCGCTCGTCGAGCTCGGCGGCGATGGCCGCATCGACGTGGAGACGCTGCCGTTCGCGCCGCTGCGTCAGGTTAGGACGCTGCGCGGAACGCTCGCCGAAATTCTGCAAGCGCCTGCGTCCGATGATTTCGTGCGTCCCGTCCTCACCGACACGGTGCGCCAGATCGACCCCATGAAACGCATCCGCGAGCGCCTGCCTAACGCCTGCGGGCTCGTCTACGAGCGTGAGACGGCGCCGACCGAAACACGCGCCGCACGACCGAGCAGTGCGGCGATGGCGAACCCCGCGCAACTGGTCGCCGAGTTCCTTTCGTACACGCGCGGCGCCGAGCCGACACCTGCCGAGAGCGAGATCGTCGCTGCAGAGTTGGCCGCGTTGACGACGGCGGATGAGCACCGGGAGGCCGCCGAATGAAACCGCTCCGCCTCACACTGCAAGCGATCGGACCCTACGCCGGGCGCCACGAGATCGATTTCCGCGCCGCGCTCGACAGCGGCCTGTTCGGCATCTACGGAGCTACCGGCTCGGGCAAGTCCACCGTTTTCAGCGCCATGACCTTCGCGTTGTTCGGCGAGGCCGCGCGCGACGATCAACCCGCGTCGTCGCTGCGCTCGGATCATGCGGATGCGGCCACCATCAGCGAGGTCGAACTTGTGTTCGAGCTTGGCGCGCGGCGCTATCGCGTGGTGCGCCGGCCCGATCAGATGCGGCCTGCCAAGCGCGGCAGCGGTGAGACGCCCGAGAAGCACCAGGCGTGGCTGTTCGATGTCACCGGCCTCGACCTCGCTGGCGTCGGCGATGACAATCCGGGCAAGGTCGTCGCGGAGAAGAAGGTCACGCGCGTCGACGAAGCCATCAGGCAGTTGCTCGGCTACGGCTCCGAGCAGTTTCGCCAGATCGTGCTGTTGCCGCAGGGGCGCTTCGAGGCCTTTCTGACGGCGAGCACCGACAAGCGCCGCGAGATTCTCGCGGAACTGTTCGACGTATCTCTCTATCGGCGTCTGACCGAAGAGATGAAGCAGCAGGCCAGCCGTGCCGAGGACGAGATAAGAACCGCCCGCGCCGTCGTGGCGGGACGTCTCGCGGATGAAGGATACGCGACCGTCGATGCGCTGACCGAAGCCATCTCCGACGCACAGGGGCGCGAACTCGAGCTTGCCGGGATTGCCGATGCCGCCAGGCTGGCGCTCGCAGCGGCGGAGCAGACGTACCAGGCAGCCGCGCAGACCGATGCGGCTTTCGCGGAGCATGTCGCGGCCGAGCAGGCGATGGCCGCAGTCGAATCGAGACGTGCGGACGTGGCCGTTTTCGATGCGCGATTGAACGCGGCACGCATCGCCGCGACACTGGCGGCGGTGGATGCCGCCATCGCAGCAGAACGGAGCGAAGCCGAAGCGGCGGCAGATCGCCATGCCCGCATCACCATACGTCTCGGAGAAGCTGAAGCTGCGGCCGGAATCGCGGCAACCGCTCTTGCCGCAACAACCGCACAGGCGGGCGAGATCGAACGCCTGCGGGACGAGGCTCGCACGCTCGCGGAACATAAGAGCAAGCTCGAGTCGTGCGAGGGATTGCGCGACGCTCGCGACGAAGCGACATCCCGTGCGGCCCACGCCGAGGCCGTGGCCGTGCAGCAGCGGCAGCGTCACGACGACCTCGTTCGCCGCCGCGACCTGGCGACGAACTTGCTCGAGGCGGCGCGCACAAGCGAGATGCGTCGCGCCGCTCTGAAGGTCGAAATCGGCGAAGCGAACAGGGTACACAAGGACGCCGTCGCCCATGAGCGCGCGGTAGAAGAATTCGAAAGGGCGGCGCGCGCGGATGCGCATTGCGTTGCCGCTGATCGCACCGCACAGGATGCGCTGAGGTCGGCGACGGATACCTTCAACGAGGCCGAAGCAGCCTTGCTGCAAAGCCACGCGCTGCATCTTGCCGCCCATCTTGCGGACGATCAGCCGTGCCCGGTCTGCGGATCGCGCGAGCATCCCGCGCCCGCGCGAGGGTCCGACAGCGACAACGACATCTCCGCACGCTATCGGCACTCAAAGGCACAGTTCGAGGCCGCCCGATCTGCAGCAGCGACCGCAGCGACCGATCTCGGCGTCGGGCGCCAGAACCTCGAGCGCGCCAAGGCCAATCTCGACTCGCTGTCGGCGCCCGCGCAGTCGTCCACGACCATTGCCGGAGCGCTGCTCGGCCTGAATGCGCTCATGTCTGAACTTGGCGCTGAAGCCGATCTGGCGAAACTCGCGGCCGACGTGCAGTCGCTCGAAGCGGAGATGGCGCCCGCTCACACCGCGAACGAGTCCGCCAAGGCCGATGAGGTGCGATTGGCGAACGATGCGGCGCACGCCGAAAGGATGCTCGCCGATGCCCTCGCCGCGATCCCGCTCGACCTGCGGACGCCTGCCGCAATCGACGCCGCATTGGCAGAACGCGCCGCCGCTATCGGTGCCCTGAACGCCACAACCCGTGCGGCCGAGGCCGCGGCACGGCAAACCTCCGACGCTCTGATCGCCGCACGCCGCGATGCCGAGAACGCTTCGAGCAGTCTCGCCGACGCCAACAAGCGCTACCAGTCGGCACTAGCGGCACTCACGGCGCGGCTTACAGAGCATGGCCTGAGCGACGAGAGCTATCGCATGGCACGCTCGGACATCTCCCGGATCAGCGACCTCGAAGCCGAGATCCGTGGCTTTGCCGAGCAGAGCACGCTCGCGAGAGAGCGCCTGCGTCGGGCGGCAGCGGCCATCGCCACTGCTGATCGTCCCGATATCGCCAGACTGAAAGAGGAGCGCGATCTCGCCGACGGCGCACGCACTCGTGCCGACAACGATGCGAGAGACGCCGGTGCGCGCGTCAGGCAACTCGAACGGCTGAAGCTTTCGCTGCGCGCGGAGGTAGAGCGGATCGAGAAGCTGGAACAGGACACCGGGCCTTTGCGCTCGCTGTCGGATGCCTTCTCGGGTCGCAGCGAAGCGAAGGTGAGCCTCGAAGCTTTCGCCATCGGCACGATGCTCGACGCCGTGCTCGATGCCGCAAACCTGCGCCTCGCACCGATGACGCGCAGCCGCTACGGCCTCGTGCGGATCGTCGAGGGCAAGGGCAACGCCAGGCGCGGTCTCGATATCGCGATCGAGGACAGCTACACCGGGCGACAGCGGCCGACCTCGACACTCTCCGGAGGCGAGACCTTCATTGCCGCGCTCGCACTCGCGCTCGGACTGTCGGATGTCGTTGAAAGCTCGCGTGCCAACATCAGGCTCGACACCATCTTCATCGACGAGGGCTTCGGCAGCCTCGACTCGGATGGCGATGCCGGCACACTGGAGCAGGTGCTGCAGACGCTGCAGGATCACGTCGGCCGCAATCGCGCCATAGGATTGATCTCGCACGTGCCGCTCGTGCAGCAGGCCATTCCGAACGGATTCTGGATTTCGAAGACGGCGAGCGGCAGCCACATCGAACAGCGGATGTAGGCCGAAGATTATCCCCGCTCCCGGCAACGGTACGATCATGCGGAAGCCCGCCGCCAGGAGCTCCGCAATGGACAATACGCCGAACCTGAAGCTGCCCTATATCGCCCCCGCACAGGCGCAGAAGCACGTCACGCACAACGAGGCGATCCGTGCCCTCGATGCGATCGTCCAGCTTTCGGTGCTCGACAAGGATGTCGCCACACCACCGGCATCGCCCGCCGAAGGCGACCGCTACATCGTCGCCCCGGGAGCGAGCGGCGCGTGGGCCGGCGCAACCCACAGCGTCGCCGCCTGGCAGGATGGTGCGTGGGCTTTGTATGTTCCACTCGCGGGCTGGCTCGCCTGGCTCGCCGACGAGGCCAGGCTCTACGCCTTCGACGGAACGCAATGGGTCGTCGCGGGGGGGGAATCGATCGATCCCGCGCCGCTCGTCGGCGTCAACACCACGGCGGACGCGACCAACCGTCTCGCCGTCAAGTCGGATGCGATCCTGCTGAGCCACGACGATGTGACACCGGGCACGGGCGACGTTCAGGCCAAGCTCAACAAGGCGACTGCCGGCGGCACCGCCTCGATGCTGTTTCAGTCGAACTGGTCCGGTCGCGCTGAAATGGGCCTGACCGGCGACGACAACTGGCACATCAAGGTTTCCGCCAACGGCAGCACATGGCGTGAGGCGATGATCATCGATGCCGCGACGGGAAACATAGGGATCGGCGGGCAGTCCCCTGCGACGACGCCCTTGCTCGTCACCATCAGCAGCGCGAATTATCCGACGGTGGAGAACTGCGTCAACGGCGCCAACGCCGCCGGAGCCGATTTCAAGAAGTCGCGCGGCACCCCGACCGCAAAAGCGGCTGTCGTCGCCAACGATACGCTGCTCGCCTGCCGGGCGTGGGGATACGACGGCGCGACGTACTTGACGGCCGGCAACTTTCGCTACGTGGTCGACGGGACGCCGTCGCCCGGCGTCATGCCCGGCTCGCTTCAGGTCACGACCGTGACCGCCGGCGTCGGCAACACGGTGAAGCTCGCCGTGCGCTCGTCGGGAGCCACCGAGCCCGGCGCCGATAACGCCTTCACACTCGGTTCTGCCGGCGCCCGCTGGTCGGTCGTGTACGCCGCGACCGGCACGATCAACACGTCGGACGCGCGCGACAAGGACGTCGTCTCGGGCATCGGCTTCGCCGGCAAGTTCATCGATGCCGTAGCGCCGGTGCTCTACCGCTGGAAGATCGGCGGCACCGAACTGGTGGCGAGTCAAACCGAGACCGAAGTGGATGTCGACGGCAACGTCGTCGCGAAAGTGGAACGCCTCAGCAAGCCGGGAAAGCGTGTCCATGCGGGCTTCCTCGCGCAGGACGTCAAGGCGGCCATGCACGCGACCGGCATCGACTTCGGCGCCTGGGGGCTCGACGACAAGGGCGATCCCGAGAGCCGGCAGTGGGTGCGGCCCGACCAGTTGGTGCCCATCCTGTGGCAGGCGGTACGCGAACTGCGCGCCGAAATCGCCGCGCTCACAACGGCGCGCGGTTGAGCGGTCTGGCGAGACCGCAGCCGCCAAGGTGCTGCATCATAGGGCCCAACACGCGAGACCTGATTGCACACCGCTCGCGTGGTTGGTCGCGTCTCGCATCAGCCAATCTCGCGCGCGAACGGGATCGTCGAGGAAAAGGCCGCCGCTGCTGCGTTTCTCCGCTGGTTCGGTGAGACGGAGCAAGCAGGGGGACGTTGGCGAGCAGGCCACCTCCATGACCTGTTCGAGGCCGTTCGACCGTCAAGAGCGGCGCGCGCGATGGTGGATTTCGTCAGGGGTAGAGACGGACCGCGACAACCGTGGCGTTGTCCTGATGCGGCTCACGCAAATTGTCGATGGTCCGTATGAGCGCGGCTGCGACCGCTTCTGCGCCATCCTCGGCGTAGGCGGAGACGATGCGTGCGACCTCCGCATTCTCGAGGGTATGCAGGCCGTCGCTCGCCAGGATCACATAATCGCCCGGCTCCAGCTTCAGCGGCTTGACCGAGATATCGACGAGATCGATCTCGTCGCCCGTCACGGCGGAGCGCAGCATGTGGCGGCGGGGGTCGTGGCGCGCGTCCTCCTCCGACATGACGCCGGCTTCGACCAACCGGTCCAGCTCCGGCGCGAGGCTGTGGTCGGCGTTGAGCAGCGCAACCTCGCCGCGCCGGTAGAGCAGCAGCGGGCTGTCGCCGACGCTGACCCATTCGACGCTGCCATCGCAGAAATGTGCCCCGATCAGGGTCGAGCCCATGCCGGCGAGCATCGGATTTTCGTCGACCTTGGCGGCGATCGCCCGGTTCGAGGCGGCGAGTCCGGACAGCAGGCGCTCGCGCACAGGACCATTCTCGTTGACGCAGACATCGAGGAAGCTGTCGCAAACGATACGGCTGGCGAGCGCGCCGCCCGCGTGTCCGCCCATGCCGTCGGCGAGCACGGCGACGAGGCGCGCACCGTCGGCGGACGGCGATGCCTCGCCCTCCGGCCAGATCACGGCAGCATCTTCCTGGTAGTGGCGCGCGCCTTGTGTGGTGCGCCGGGCGCTATCGAATGTCGGCATCAATCCTTGGCGTCTGCAAGCTCCGACCAGTCGAAATCCCCGCCGCAGAACGGCACGAACACGAGCTGGGTGCGGCCCATCGTTATCACATCCATGTGCGCCAACTCGACGGCGCCGGTCGGCCGCTTGTCGTTTACCGACACGACATTGGTCTTGGCAAGGTTCGGGACGAACAGATAGCTGCGGTCGGCGCTGTCGTAGCGGATGTAGGCCTGCTCCTCCGACGAGATCGCGTCGTCGCCGAAATCGAGCGGAATGCGCTGGCCCCTGCTGCGGCCGATGGTGTTGTTGCCCTCGAATATCGGTCGGAAGGCGCCGAGGCCCGGTCCGCCGACGATGACCAGCCAGCCGACTACCGGATCGTGCGCGAACGAGCTGCGCTGCACCTTCTGCTTGCCGCGCACGAGCTGGGTGCGGGCGGGTGCTTCCTCGGCCGACGGCGAACGCGCCGCGCGCACCACACGCGTCGTTGGCGGCGCCTCGTGCTCACCGCCACGGAGCACGACGGTGCCGCGCACCTCGCGCGCCGCATCCGCAGCACTCGGGGCCGCCGGCACGGGCGGCGCCTCGCGAACTGGCTGGCCCGACGCCATCGGCGTCGCTGCGGCGGCGATGGCGCGGCCGCCATCTCCGGCTGGCCCGTCGACAGCCGGAACCGCGGGCGGCTGCACGGCTTCCGCCGCACGCTGCACCGCAGCCACGAGGCCGTGATTTGGCGCATCCTCGCGCCCGGCTGCCGCAAGGGCATCCTTGAGCGAGCCGAGGAAGCCCGGTGACTTCGCTGCCTGTGCTGTCTTGTCGGTCATGTCATGTCCTCCCTGTGCCGCAGTCTCTATCCGCATTGACGTGATCAACGCGCGCCTGTCCACGCGCCGCTGTCGAACTGGTCCTCAAAGGCGTGCCGCGCGAAACGTCATGGTTTCGCCGGCGATGATGATGACGTCGCCATCGCGCAGGCGCACACGCGCCGCAGGCTTGCCGTTGACGCGCAGATCGCGCGCGTCGCCGGACAGCGCGACGGCATAGTGATCGCGTTCGGCCGTGCGCGTGACCGCGGCGTGGTAGCGTGCCGCTGTCGCGCCATCGATGCGAATGTCGTTGTCGGCCGCACTGCCAATCCGAGTCAGCTCGCGGACGATCTCGTGACGCTCGCCCGCGTCACGCGCTCCGCGCTCGAGCCAGACGCGGCGCGGTGGCGCATATCCCGTGCGATCCGCGAGCGGCGCCTCCGTTGCTTCGGCGGCATGTGCAGCGGAGCGTTGCATCGCGAAGCGCACGATCGCTCCGGCGAAGGCGAGCGGCACGACGAGCGCCGCCACCACGACGACGAGAGACAGCGCCGGCGCATGCGCGAACGCCGCCAGCAGACTGTCTTTCAGCGATGCAATAGTCGCCGCCTCACCCACGTTGCCCCCGCCTCGCCGCGCGGCCCGCCTGCTTCCATCCCTCACGATGCAGAGGGTCTCCCGAAGCTTTCGCGCGCCGTCGTCCTCGAATGACAGGTTGCGAGGATTTGGCGGCAACATGGTGGCCGATCACGGGCAAAGGTGAGATTTGTTCATCTCGGGTTCATCGCTGCGAGAGCGCCACATTCCTGCTGCAAGTACGACGCGCGCGGCACGAATCGGCATGGATCACACTCCGGCCGGTGCTAGCTTCGCGGGGGAACGACACGCGAGATGCCGGCACGACGTGGACGAGACCGCCGCAGAGCGGACCGCCGCGGTGCCATGACGAAGGGGCCATGACGAATCTGATCGCGCTACCGGAAGGCACCGAACTGGTCGGCGACTATCGCATCGACCGGGTGCTCGGTGCTGGCGGCTTCGGCATCACCTATCTCGCCAGCGAGGCGGCGCTCGCACGCTCGGTCACCATCAAGGAATACTTTCCGAGTGACTTCGCGGCCCGCAACGCCAGTCACGAGGCGATGCCGCGGTCGCAGCACTGCTCGGGTGACTATCGCTGGGGGCTCGATCGCTTCATCGAGGAAGCCCAGACGCTGGCGCGCTTCGATCACCCGAACATCGTGCGCGTCTATCGCTACTTCCGCGCCAACAACACCGGCTACATGGTCCTGCACTTCGAGGAAGGGCAGAGCCTCAAGGGCTGGCTGAAGGGGCTCGGCCGCGCACCGCGCCAGAAGGAACTCGACGCGCTGGTGGCGCCGCTGCTCGACGCGCTCGAGATCGTCCACAACGCCGACTTCCTGCATCGCGACATCGCGCCGGACAACATCATCATTCGCAAGAGCGGCGCGCCGGTGCTGATCGACTTCGGCTCGGCGCGTGGCGAGATCGCGGCGCATTCGAAGACCGTCTCGGCGCTGGTGAAGCCCGGCTACAGCCCCTACGAGCAGTACGCCGAGACGACACGGCAGCAGGGACCGTGGACCGACATCTACGCCCTCGGCGCGACGCTCTATCACGCCGTCACCGGCAAGCGCCCGCCCGACGCGCCCTCGCGCATGGTGCACGACGAGATCGTGCCGGCGCGCGAAGCAGCGATCAGCTCGTACCGGCCGGGTTTTCTCAAGGCCATCGATCGCGCGCTGGCGATCGACGTCAAGGATCGCCCGCAGTCGATCGCCATCTGGCGCGGCGAGTTGCTGGCGCCCGAGCCTCAGCGCCAGGGTGGCGGCTGGCTGACGCGCGCGCTCGACAAGCGGCGGGATGCAGAGCCGGCAGGCGAAGGGGTTGCCAGAGAGAACACGCCGGAAGCTGCCGCTGCGCCTGCTGGAGCCCCGGTACCGCCGCCGCCCGATGTGCCGGGCAAGTCCGGCGGCGGCCTGCTCGACTTCATGGATCGCCTGAAAGGCGGTCGCGAGGCCTCGCCATCCGCCGATGCCCGCGGTCCGGCCGCCGGAGCCGCCGGATCAAAGAGCGCGCGGTCGCCGCTGAGCGGGCTTGCGGCAGACGCCGCAGTCGAGACACGGCCGGGCAACGCGGCCGACGCACCGGATCGTGCTGCGGCAGGAAAGGGCAAACCCGCGCGCGCCGCTGCTGCGCGGGCGGCCACCGCCAAGGCACCCGCGCCTCCGCCGCCTGCAGCACCGGCCAGAGAGCCAGCGAAGGCGTCGGCCACGCCCCCGCCGGCCGCCGTGGCACTGCCGGCAAAGGTTCCCCGTCGAGCCGAGAAACCGCGCCCGATCAAATCCTCTGCGCGCCGCCACCTGCGTCCGCTGCTGGTCAAGCTGGTGATCGGCGCGGGCGTCGCCGCTGCTGCCGTGTTCATCCAGAACCGCCTGCCGAATCTCGATTCGACCGCGCCTGCGCCGACGAAGCCGGCAGCGAGCACGACTGCGGCAGCGCCAGCGCCTCGCACGCCCGCACCTCGATCGAGCGATGCCGTTTCCCCCGGCGCGCCGGGCGCCACCACCACAGGTTCCATCGCATCGCCGCTGGCACCGGCGCCGTCACCGCAACTGGCGCGCATCGAGGCGCACGCGGGCGGCGTATCGCGCGTCGCCTTCGCCAGCGGCGGACGCCTCGTCAGCACCGGTGCCGACGGCACGCTCAAACTCTGGAATGCGGATCGGCGCAGTCTCGCGCGCACGATCGCACTCGACGGCGGTCCTGCCACCGCGCTGGCGGTCGCCGGAGAGGAAGCGCTGGTCGGCCACGCCAATGGCGGCATCGGTCTCTGGGACGTCGCCAGCGCGCGCAAGCGGGCGAGCTTCGAGCGCAACGAGGCGAGCGTGTGGTCGCTCGCCTTCACCGGCGAGAGCGGCCGCTTCGCTTCGGCCGCGCACGACTGGAAGATCGCGCTGTGGGATGCCGCCACGCCGGCGCAGCCCCTGCATGTGCTCGACGGGCATGAAAGTGCGGTGCTGGCGCTCGCCTACACGCCTGCGGCGACGCTGCTCGCCTCGGGCGGCGCCGACCGCACCGTCAGGCTCTGGAACCTCACCAATCTCGAAATGCTGCGCACCTATCGCGGCAGCACGGATTTCATCTCGGCCGTCGCCCTGTCGGCCGATGGCAAGAGCCTCGCCGCAGCAAGCCTCGACGGCAGCATCCGCGTGTGGAGCACCTCCTCGTCGCGGCTGAAGCGGCGCTACAGCGGCCACAAGGGCGCGGTGACCAGCCTAGCGTTCTCACCCGATGGCGAGCACCTGGTTTCCGGCGGCGCCGACGGCACCGTGCGGCTCTGGGATACGAACCGGCGGCGGGCCATCCGCGCCTTCGCAGGCCACAGCGGCAAGGTCGAAGCGGTCGCGTTCGCGCCGGATGGCGGCAGCGTCGCGTCGGGCGGCGCGGACGGCACGGTTCGCGTCTGGTCGGCCGCCAGCACGCTCGCCGACGCGCGGCCCTGAAGAGAAACGTACGCACAGTGCTGAGATCGGAAGAGCACACGTC
>CALFEM010000348.1 GCA_937950105.1 uncultured Alphaproteobacteria bacterium
GACCACCGAGATCTACACTCTTTCCCTACACGACGCTCTTCCGATCTGCGATCCTGCACAGCCATCACGTCGGCCTCGCTCAACCGATCGTAAAGGAGCGGCTGCCAGAGCAGGTTGGCGGCGGCCACCGCGTCCTGCACCGCGAGATTGACGCCGACGCCGCCGACCGGGGACATGGCATGCGCGGCATCGCCGATGCACAGGAAGCCGGGTCGCGACCACGTCTTGAGGCGATCGACCTTGACGTTGAGCAGCCTGACGTCGTCGAAGCTCGGAATCGCATCGCGGGCGCGAGGCTCCGGGATGCCGGCGAGCCGTGCCACGTCGGCGCGAAACGCTTCGATGCCGCGCGCCCGCACCGCCTCGACCTTACCCTTGTCGAAGACATAGGCGCACTGCCAGTAGTCGCCGCGGTTGAGCTTGATGAAGATGTGGCCCGCCTCGATGCGGCCCAGCGTGTCCTGCGGATCGTTCGCCTCCTGCGGCAGGCGGAACCACATCACGTCCATCGGTGCGCCGAGATCCGTGACCTTCATGCCGGCCTTGTCGCGCAGCACCGAGCCGCGACCGTCGGCGGCGACCACGAGGTCCGCCTCAATCCGCTCGTCGGCACCGCTGGCGTCGCGGGTGATGACGCCGGTGACGCGGCGATCGCGCCAGACGAGATCGATCGCCTCGCTCTGCATCGACAGCGTAAAGCCAGGGTATGCCCTCCCCTTTTCCGCGAGGAAGTTGAGGAAGTCCCACTGCGGCATCATGGCGATGAAGCGGCATTGCACCGGCAGGTGGGTGAAGTCGGCGATCTCGATGCGCTCGCCGCCGATGTCGGCGGACAGGCGTTCCACCTTCTGGTGCGGCAAGCCAAGAAACTGGTCGAGCCAGCCGAGTTCGTGGATCACCTCGAGCGTCGAAGGATGGATGGTGTCGCCGCGGAAGTCGCGCAGGAAATCGCCATGCTTCTCGAGCACGCGGACACGCACGCCGGCTCGCGCCAGCAGCACCCCGAGCATGAGCCCGGCCGGGCCGCCGCCAACGACGAGACACTGTTGTCTTTGCAGATCGCCCATGGGGTCACCTCTTTGCGAAGCTCTCCCCCCGAGGGCAACAGAACACGGCGTGCAGGTATCGTCCAGCTGCAACCGGTGGAGCTTGCGATTGCCGACCGCGTCGTCGGCGCGGGGCAGCGCTACGCGGGACCGCGTCCAAGCCGCGCCAGCAGGCGGCCCTTGCTCTCGGCGGTCAGCCGCACGGTCATGGTCGTGACGCCGTCGTCATCGTCGCGCGCATCGAGCACGTCGGCATGCTCGTAGAGCCAGGCGCGCAAGCGGCCATCCTCGGGCCGCACCGTCACCGTCATGGTCTCGTCGGCTTTGCCGAGTCGCTTGTCGATCGCGGCGAGCAGCGCGTCCAGTCCCTCGCCGCTGACCGCCGAGACCAGCACCGGGCGGCCTTCGCGCCAGCGCGCGCTGTTGTCCAGCTCCGCACGGGCCTCAGGCGACAGCCGGTCGACCTTGTTCCAGACTTCGAGCACGTGATTGTCGGCCGGCGTCATGTCGATGCCGAGGCTGCTCAGCACGTCGGCGACATCGGCGGCCTGCGCCTCGCTCTCGTCGTGCGAGATGTCGCGCACGTGCAGGATCAGATCGGCGCCGACCACCTCTTCCAGCGTGGCGCGGAACGCCGCCACGAGCATGGTCGGCAGGTCCGAGATGAACCCCACCGTATCGGACAGGATGATCTTGCGCCCACCCGGCAGGCGCACCTCGCGCATGGTTGGATCGAGCGTCGCAAACACTTGATCCATCGCCAGCACGCTGGCACCGGTGACGCGGTTGAACAGCGTCGACTTGCCCGCATTGGTGTAGCCGACGATGGCGACCGATGGATAGGGCACCTTGCGCCGTCCGGCGCGGTGCAGCTCGCGCGTCTTGACGACCTGCTCCAGTTCGCGGCGGCTGGCGTCGATGCGCTCCTGCAGCATGCGCCGGTCGAGTTCGATCTGCGCTTCGCCGGGACCGCCGAGAAAGCCGGCACCGCCGCGCTGGCGTTCGAGGTGGGTCCAGGCGCGCACGAGACGGCCCTTCTGATACGAGAGATGCGCCAGCTCGACCTGCAGGCGGCCCTCCCGCGTCCTCGCACGCGCGCCGAAGATTTCGAGGATCAGCCCGGTGCGATCGAGCACCTTGGTCTTCCACGCCTTCTCGAGGTTGCGCTGTTGGACCGGCGTGACGGCGTGATCGACGATGACGAGACCGATCTTGTCCGCCTCGACGCGGCGGCCGATCTCCTCGACCTTGCCCGACCCGAACAGCGTCGCCGGCTTCGGCGACGGCACCGGCACCACAAGCCCCTCGACCACGTCGAGGTCGATCGCCTCGGCGAGGCCCACGGATTCGACACGACGATCCTCGGGCGAATGCAGCGACGCCCTGAGACGCGGCACCGCGGTGCGCGCCGACGCCATCACGTCGCCTTCGCCGGGTTCAGCCGCAACATCGCGCGGCGCGCGCCGCAGCGACAGCACGGGAACGAGCACGAGCGCGCGGGTGCGTTCGGGCTTCAGCTCGATACCGAGCGCCCGGGCCCTGCGCGGTTGCGCATCTTCGTGTTCGTCGTCCTGCTCGATAGCGTTCAGCCTCGCCTCGCGTCGACCGCCGCATCGCCCGGCTCCACGCCGGTCAAACCGGGAAGCGTGCGATGCGCCGGCATCCGGCTGCGGTTTAGCCTTCGGCCGGATCAGTGTCCATCAGGTGCACCGGCTGACCCGGCATGATGGTCGAAATCGCGTGCTTGTAGACGAGCTGCGAGTGCCCGTCCCGGCGCAACAGGACGCAGAAGTTGTCGAACCAGGTGACGATGCCCTGAAGCTTGACTCCGTTGATGAGGAAGATCGTCAGTGGGGTTTTGTTCTTGCGAACGTGGTTGAGGAATGTGTCCTGGAGGCTTTGAACCCTGTCGCCCGCCATCGTTTTTTTCCGCCCTTGTTCATCTTTTTCTCCCAGCCGACCAAGCCT
>CALFEM010000349.1 GCA_937950105.1 uncultured Alphaproteobacteria bacterium
TACGAGATGCCTAAGTGACTGGAGTTCAGACGTGTGCTCTTCCGATCTCGGTCTGACGATCGTGCCTGCCGGGGAAATTCGCGAATGTCACATGCCAAGCTGCTGTTCTATACGCATGGCCTGGTCGATGGCGGCGCCGAGCGCCTTTGGGCTTGTCTGGCGACGGCGTTCAAGCAGCGCGGCTACGACGTCCTCTTCGTGCAGGACTTCGAAGCCGAGGAGAACCGCGCCAATCTGGACGCCTCGATTCCGCTGATCACGCTCGGCCGTAATCACTTCCGCGCCACCTGGCGCCTCGCCGAGGTCCTGCGCGAACATCGCCCGGACATCGCGCTGACCGCCGTCGGCGGCTCCAACACCAAGCTGCTGGCGGCAATGCGCTTGTCGGGCGTGCCGACCAGGGCGCTCATCTCGTATCACGGCTACAACGAGTGGAAGACCGGCTGGCTGAGCTGGTTCACGTACGTCATGCTGCCGATGCTGTCGCGGCTTTCCACGCGCACCATCGCCGTTTCGGAAGGCTTGCGCGAGGAACTGCTCCGCCGCTGGCATGCGAGCCCGGCGAAGACCATCTGCATCCACAATCCGGTGTTCTTTCCTGCATCCGCTCCGGTTCCGACCGCGACGGAGCTGACCGCCCGAGAGGACGTCATCCTGACGGTCGGACGCTTCGTACCGGAGAAGGATTTCCGCACGCTGATCCGCGCCTTTGCCCGCATCCGCAATCCGAACGCGCGCCTCGTCATCCTCGGCAAGGGTCCGCAACGCGCCATGCTTGAGCGCGAAGTAGAACGGCTCGGTCTCGGCCAGCGCGTTTCCATGCCGGGCTACAGCGCGGAGCCCTGGCGCTATTACGCCGAAGCGAAATGCTTCGTGTCGTCGTCGGTATCGGAGCCGTTCGGCAACGTCGTGGTCGAAGCGATGGCCTATGGTCTGCCCGTCGTGGCGACCGCCTGTTCCGGCCCACTCGAGATCCTGAAGCACGGCACCTACGGCCGCATCGTCTCGCTCGCCGACGAGGTGCAGCTCGCGCAGGCGATCGAGGACACGCTGGCCAGCCCCGGCAATCCGGCTGAACGGCGCCAGCGCGCCGATGCATTCTCCTTCGATGTCCGTGTCCCGGCCTACGAGAAGCTGATCGAGGAGGCGCTGAACGAGTTCACGACAGCCGAAGATGTGACCGGCAAGCTGTTGGCGCGTTGAACCGGGTGACAGATGACACGCACAACACCGAGGTTTCGATGACTGTATCGGCGCAGCGCGTCTATCTCGACCTCACCCATCTCGGACGCCATGTCACCGGCATCGAACGGATTGCGATCGACCTGTTCGAGAAGGCACACTTCGACAACGCCGACATGCGGGCGATCCGCTCGACGGGCCTCGTGTCGATGATCTTGAAGCAACAGCTGCTGATCCCGTTGCTGGCGCTGCTCAATCCGCGCGCGTCGTTCGTATTTCCGGGCTTCCCGCCGTCGCCGCTGATGGTGCTGGCGCGCCGGCGCGTGCTGCTCTACGTGCACGATCTCTTTCTCGTCAACCGCCGCCAGGACCTCGGCCTCAAGGCGAAGTTCTACATGGCCTGGCCATTCCGCCTCGCGGTGACACGGCTCCAAGATCGGAAGAGCGTC
>CALFEM010000350.1 GCA_937950105.1 uncultured Alphaproteobacteria bacterium
GGGCGGGCTGGGCCAAAGCCTGTTCCACCGGGGCCAGACCGCTGACGCCGCCGCGAGGCCGTCACCCGAAGCTGCCATCCCCGCCACCGCCGCGCCTTCGCCCTTCTCGGCCGCGCCCTTCACACCGAGCCCCGCCACCGACAGCGCCGGCGCCTTGTCCTTCAACTCCGTGACGATACGTTGCGCGAGCTTCTTGCCGACGCCGGGCGCCTGCTCCACCGCCGCCCAGTTGCCGAGTGCGACGGCGTTGGCGAGGTCGGCCGTCGAGAGCACGCCGAGCACAGACAGCGCAACCTTGGAGCCGACGCCCTGCACGTTCTGCAACGTGCGAAACCAGCTCCGCTCGACCTCGCTCGAGAAACCGTAAAGACGGATCGCATCTTCGCGCACATGTGTGTCGATGGTCAGCGATGCGTCGTCGCCGAGCTTCAGGTTGCGCAGCGTGCGCGCCGATGCCTGCACCTCGTAGCCGACGCCGTTGACGTCGAGGATCAGGTGCGATTCACCGACCGCATCGACCTGGCCACGCAACTTCCCGATCATACAGAAACACCCTCTTGGACAGCCTCTTCGAACGTGCTCACCGCGCCCCTGCGAGGACTTTGGCGGCGAGCGCCTGCGCGCCGCGATGGCTGGCGTGGCAGATGGCGATGGCGAGCGCGTCGGCTTCGTCCGCGCTCTCGAACTTCGCCTTCGGCAGAAGGAAGCCGATCATGGCCTGGATCTGGCGCTTCTCGGCATGGCCGGCGCCGACCACCGTCTTCTTGACGAGGTTCGGCGGGTATTCGGCGACGCGCAGGCCCTTCATCGCCGGCGCCAGGAGCGCCATGCCGCGTGCCTGCCCGAGCTTCAGCGTCGCCTTCGCGTTCTCGTTGACGAAGGTTTCCTCGACCGCCGCCTCGGCCGGCTTGAACGACGCGAGCACCCCCGAGATGCCTTCGAACAGTTCGCGCAGCCGATAGGCCAGCGTCTCGTCCGCACTCGAGGTCAAATGCCCGCTGGCGACATAGGAGAGGCGCACGCCATCGCTCTCGATGATGCCCCAGCCGGTGCGGCGAAGCCCCGGATCGATGCCGATGATGCGAATCGAATCTCTTTGCATGGAGCGAGAAGTATCACGCAGCCCGCATCACGACTCGCCCCGCGCACAGCGGCCAAACGATGTCGCGGGCGAGGAGTGCGCAAATGCCTCGGCGCATGCGGGCGACGCGAGCGCACCCGATCCGGAAGTGCGAGCGAGGCAAGTCGCGCGCGGGCATAGGCCGCCCACGCAAGCCATTGCCCGCTTGGATCGCGCGGGCGAAGGCCGGGTCGTAATTGCCTTACGCCGTTACAGCACGAACCAGGGCACCATCATCATCAGGACCAGTACGATCCAGAGACCGATGCCTTCGCGGGCAGAGTCCGTCATCGTGACCTCCTGCAGGTGAAATTCTCATCCCGTAGGTGGAAACAGTCTACACCGTTCGCAGGGGGTCGCAACCTCGATTGCCGGCCGGTTGCACGCTTTCCACCGACGTCGACCCGAACGCGGAGCACGCGCGACGGCAACCTCGATGGCACCGCCACGATGGTGCGCGATTGCGGCCCCTGTTGGCGTTCGATAGCGTTGTCTCTCCGTTGAGCGAACAGAACGAGCAGCGCATCGATGCCCATCAATCCGTTCGAGCAGAACCTCGACAGGACGCCCGCCAACCACCAGCCGTTGACGCCGCTGACCCTCGTGGCCCGCGCTGCCGAAGTATTTCCTGATCGCATTGCCATCGTGCACGGCCGGACTCGTCACAGCTACGCGGCCTACTTCGCGCGCTGCCGCCGCCTCGCGAGCGCGCTGGCCCAGCGCTACGTCGGCAAGGGCGACACCGTCTCGGTGATGCTGCCGAACGTGCCGGCGATGCTCGAAGCGCACGTCGGCGTGCCGATGACCGGCGCCGTCCTGCACGCGATCAACACGCGGCTCGATGCGGCCATCGTCGCCTTCCAGCTCGATCATGCCAACACGAAGGTTCTGATCGCCGATCGCGAATTTGCGCCCGTCGTGCGCGAGGCGCTCGCGCTCGCCCGCGTCAAGCCGCTGGTGATCGATCACGATGATGCCGAGTTCCCGCAGCCGCACGACCGGCTTTCGTGGACCGACTACGAGGAGTTCCTTGCGGGCGGCGATGCCGCGTTCCGCTGGCGCATGCCCGACGACGAGTGGGACGCCATCTCGCTCAACTATACCAGCGGCACCACGGGCAACCCCAAAGGCGTCGTCTATCATCACCGCGGCGCGGCCCTGATGTGCTACGCGAACACGATCGCGACCGGCATGGGGCAGCACCCCGTCTACCTGTGGACGCTGCCGATGTTCCACTGCAACGGCTGGTGCTTCCCGTGGTCGCTGGCGACGGTCGCCGGCACGCACGTCTGCCTCCGATGGTTGCGGGCGAAGGCCATCTACGACGCTATCGCCGATTACCGTGTCACACATCTCTGCGGGGCGCCGATCGTCATGTCGACATTGCTCGACGCCGCCCCCGGGGAGAAGCGCCCGATCGCGCACACGGTGTCGTTCAGTCACGCGGCAGCGCCGCCGCCGGAAGCCGTTCTCCTGCGTATGCAAGAGGCCGGTTTCAGGCTCACCCATCTCTACGGGCTGACGGAGACCTACGGGCCCGCCGCCTTGAACGAATGGAAAGGCGAGTGGGACACCCTGGAGAGCGCCGACTGGGCGGCGCGCCGTGCACGCCAGGGGGTCCGCTACACCGCACTCGAGGAACTGACGGTCATCGACCCCGACACCATGCGCGAGGTTCCCGCCGACGGCCAGACCATGGGCGAGGTCATGTTCCGCGGCAATCTGGTGATGAAGGGCTACCTCAAGAACCCGAAGGCGACCGACGAGGCGTTTCGCGGCGGCTGGTTTCATTCCGGCGATCTCGGCGTACTGCACCCGGACGGCTACATCCAGATCAAGGACCGCTCCAAGGACATCATCATTTCGGGCGGCGAGAACATTTCCTCGATCGAGGTCGAGGACGTGCTCTACCGGCATCCGGCCGTAGCGTTGTGCGCCGTGGTCGCCAAACCGGATAAGAAGTGGGGCGAGACACCGTGCGCCTTCCTCGAGCTGAAGCCCGGCGCGACAGCAACCGCCGAGGAACTCATCGCCTTCTGCCGCGAGCATCTGGCGCGCTACAAGGCGCCGCGTTCCGTGCTCTTCAGCGATATTCCGCGAACCTCGACGGGCAAGATCCAGAAATTCGTTTTGCGCGAAATGGCGCGTCGATCGGCTGAAAGCGCCGACGCGCAAATCCCGTAGCGGAAACCCGCACGGCAATCCTGCGTTGTAACAGCGCCGTTGGCATTCGGGATAATCTCATTCCGCATTCGCGATCGATGCGGCGAACCGGAAACCAAGCTAGCAATTAGGACGAACACGGCAAGCCCGGGTCTGGTATGAGGCGATTGCCGCGCCCGCGCGGAAACAGGCGCCAATCAGGAGCGAACAACTTGCGAGTGACAACCGCCAGAGCGGCCAGCAACGGCCCCGACCGCACGCAGTGCGACTGGGCAAGGCGGGCGCGCGTTCTGGCCGGTGCTG
>CALFEM010000351.1 GCA_937950105.1 uncultured Alphaproteobacteria bacterium
GAGATGCCTAAGTGACTGGAGTTCAGACGTGTGCTCTTCCGATCTGGTGGCCGCGCCGGTGCTGCCGTCCTGGCGCTTCCTCGGAACCCGCCTCACATCGACGAGCGCCCAGATCAGCACCAGGCCCAAAACCGCGAAGGGCGCCGAAATCGCCAGCCAGCCGAGCGATCCCGTCAAATCAATGAGTGTCAGCAGCATCGTCGCCCCCCGGCTGATGCGGAAATCATCGCGCCCGAGCGCGCGTGAGTGGATCGCAGTCTAGCGGATTGGAACCGCGTACATGAGCCCGCCTTGTGTCCAAAGCCGGTTATTGGCGCGCGGCAGCTTCAGGGCCGAGCCGAGCCCCAGGTTGCGATCGAACATCTCGCCATAGTTTCCACTTTGACGGATCGCGCGAAACGCCCAATCCGCGGACAGACCGAGCGACTGGCCGAGATCGTTGCCCACTCCGAGCAGGCGGCGGACCTCCTCGTACGGCGAAGCGAGGCTCGCTTGGGCATTGTCCTGCGTGACGCCGAGTTCCTCGGCGGCGATCAGGGCCATCAGCACCCAGCGCACGACGGCGAACCAGGCATCGTCACCGAGACGAACGGCCGGGCCGAGAGGTTCCTTGCCGATCAGCTCGGGCAGCAGCGCGTGCTCGGCCGGATTGGCGAGACTCGCACGCGCCGCCGCGAGCTGCGTCATGTCGCCGGTCAGCGCGGTGCAGTTGCCATTGGCATAACTGGCGACGATCTCGCTCCAGCGCGCCGACGTCACGAACCGGTAGCGCATGCGTTGACGCGCCATGTAGCCCGCGACCATATCCGCCGCACGGGTACCGGCGACCACACAGATGGACGCGCCAGAAAGCTCCAGCGCGCTCGAGAGCCCATGGGATCGCGGCACCATGAAGCCCTGCCCGTCGTGCAGCAGGATATCGACGAAACGCGCCTTGAATTCGGTGTCACGGCTGAGGCTCCACGCCGAGCCACCTGCCAGCAGGTCGATTTCACCCGCCGCGAGCGCACGAAAGCCGTCGGCGGCGGCAGCAGGGCGCAAGCGCACGCGCGATCCGTCGCCGAGCACGGCGGCGGCGACCGCGCGACAGAAATCGACCTCCAACCCGCGCCAGGTATCGGGACTCGCAAAGGTCGCGAGCCCCGCGACGTCCTCGCTGATACCGCACACGAGCTGGTTGCGCGCCCTGACGCCATCGATGGTCGCGGCCTGCACGGTCATCGCCGCAGCGACGATTGCGGCCCATGTCAGCACCGCCAGGCGGACGGTCCCGAGGAAGCGCTGGATTGAAGGCATCACGGGGTGATCACACGCATGTCTGTCGACTCTCGTTGGGCGGATCGTCGAGCGGGTTTCGGCGCGAAGGGGGAGGCGGGCACGGCCCCGCGGCGCGAGGACGACGATCCGGCACCCTTGGCCGTCCGCGCGCCGCAGGTCAAGACCTTGACCTGCGCCCCCGGTTGCGCCACACGGCCCTGCTTGCGCAATTCCGGGCGACGACCGCCTGCACGGCGGCGAATTCGCCTCTCGGCCACGCTCGAATTGCGACAGCTATTCCGGCGACGCTCGTTCGCAGCGCCTGCGGCGGCCGTTATGATTGCGCAGTACACAACGCCAATGGCGCGCGAGGACATGCTGATGAGCGACGACAAGCCTCTCGACGATGCCACCGCCGCCGTGCATCTCGGGCGCGATCCCGCCGCGCAGCACGGCTTCGTCAACCCACCCGTCTATCGCGGCTCGACCGTGCTGTTCCCGACGCTCGAAGCCCTGCACGCGCGCACGCAGCCCTATACCTACGGTCGCCGTGCCACGCCGACCACGCGCGCGCTCACGGATGCCATCGCTGCGCTCGAAGGCGGCGCCATGACGGTGCTGACGAGTTCCGGCCTGCAGGCGGTGACGAGCGCGCTGCTCGCGTTCGTCAAGAGTGGTGACAGTATCCTCATGGTCGACAGCGTCTATCAGCCGACGCGCAAGTTCTGCGACACGGCGCTGAAGGCGATGGGCGTCGAGACGGTCTATTACGATCCGCTGATCGGAGCCGGCATCGCCGATCTCGTCACGCCGACGACGCGGCTGATCTTCACCGAAAGCCCCGGCTCGCAGACCTTCGAGATGCAGGACATCCCGGCCATCGCAGCAATCGCTCGCGACAAGGGCGTGTGGCTGTTGATGGACAACACATGGGCGAGCCCGCGCTACTTCAAGCCGTTCGCCCACGGCGTCGACGTGTCGATCCAAGCGCTGACCAAATACGTGGTCGGCCACGCCGACGCGATGCTGGGCGCCGTCACCGGCAACGAACGCGCGGCGCCGCACCTCGATCGCATCAAGGAAGCGCTCGGCCTCAGCGCCGGTTCGGAGGAAACCTATCTGGCGCTGCGCGGGCTGCGCACTCTCGATGTCCGGCTCGAGCGTCACATGGCGTCGGGCCTCGAGATGGCGCGCTGGCTGCAGGCTCGGCCCGAGGTCGCGCGCGTCATGCATCCCGCGCTTCCGGGCGATCCGGGGAATGCACTGTGGAAGCGCGACTGGCTCGGCGCGTCCGGCCTGTTCGGCTTCACGCTGAAGCCGCCCGTCAGCGAGGCCGCGCTTGCCGCGTTCCTCGATAACCTCGAACTGTTCGGCATGGGCTATTCGTGGGGCGGCTTCGAAAGCCTCATCATCCCGTTCGATCCGCGCTCGTATCGTACGGCGACCCGATGGACCGAGCCCGGCCCGGCGCTGCGCATCCACATCGGACTCGAAAACGTCGACGACCTGAAGCGCGACCTCGCCGCTGGCTTCGATCGCCTGAAAGGCTGATCGGCTGAGACGGAAGCCTTGAGATCAGCGGCTCAGGCCGATGGCGCGAGCAGGCGCGTCAAGGCCGCGACCTCGGCCTCGATGGCATTGGCAATCAGACCGGCGACCTCCGGCAGCGCACCGACAGGCCCCGTGTAGGCGACAGGAGCCGGCGCATTCAGCATCGCCTGCGGCACATCTTCGCCGGCATGCAATCCGTCACCGTTGAAGAAGCCGACCACCACGGTCGGTCGCGTATCCGCGGTGATGACATCGTCGAGTTCCGGCGGCTCTTCGAGGTAGGCGGTAGCCACCGCGCCGAAGCTGTTCATGGCCAGAAGCCTTCTTGCGACGGCTTCGGTCGCCTCGGCAGAGGCGCGCGACACCTGCGAGCCGTGTCCGACCAGCAGCAGGCGACACTCCGCCGGTGCAAGCCCGAGGTCCGCTTCGGCGAGCGCCACGGCCTTGCGCATGATGAGCGCCGGCATGCCCGGGTCGGCCCCGAGTAGCACCAACACGCGGGGCCAGATCGGAAGAGCACACGTCTGAACTCCAGTCACTTAGGCATCTC
>CALFEM010000352.1 GCA_937950105.1 uncultured Alphaproteobacteria bacterium
CGAGATGCCTAAGTGACTGGAGTTCAGACGTGTGCTCTTCCGATCTATCATCCCGTTCTTCCTGATGATGGTGTTCTGGTTCGTCATGGTCTGGAAGGGCCGCCGCGAGCATCCGAACAAGGCAGCTCTGCTGTGGTCGCTCGGCACGACGACGCTCGCCTTCTTCGGCGCCGGCGTCTGGGGCTTCATGCACACGCTGCATGGCGTCAACTACTACACGCACGGCACGCAGATCACGGCAGCGCACGGGCACCTCGCATTCTTCGGCGCCTATGTGTCGCTGAACCTCGCGATCTTCACCTATGCCTTCCCGATCCTGCGTAACCGCGACCCCTACAATCAGGTGCTCAACATGTCGAGCTTCTGGCTGATGTCGGGCGGCATGGCATTCATGACGTTCGTTCTGACGTTCGCCGGCACTGTGCAGACGCACCTGCAGCGCGTCATGGGGCAGAACTACATGGATGTGCAGGATCAGCTCGGCATCTTCTACCTGATGCGCTTCGGTTCGGGCGTTGCCGTGGTGCTCGGCGCCATCCTGTTCGTCTATGCGATCCTGGTACCGCAGCGTGAGGTGATCGCGCCGGATGCCGATACCAAGCTCAGCCCGGCGGAGTGACGACATGCGTAGCGCACTCGATGCGAAGACGACGGAAGGGGGCGAGGCCCCCTTCTACCTTCCCCAGAAGGACGAATGCGAGATCTTCACGGCGGCGTTCGAACGGCGGATGCCGCTGCTGCTGAAGGGGCCGACGGGATGCGGCAAGACGCGCTTCGTCGCCCACATGGCGGCGCGTCTCGGGCGCCCCCTCTACACGGTCTCGTGTCATGACGATCTCGCCGCTTCCGACCTCGTCGGCCGCTATCTGCTCAAGGGCGGCGAGACGGAATGGATCGACGGGCCGCTGACGCGCGCGGTCCGTGACGGGGCCATCTGCTATCTCGACGAGGTGGTGGAGGCCCGCAAGGACGTGACCGTGGTGCTGCATCCGCTGACCGACGACCGGCGCATTCTGCCGGTCGAGCGCACCGGCGAGGTGCTCGAGGCGCCGCCGCAGTTCATGCTCGTCGCCTCGTACAATCCCGGCTACCAGAGCATCCTGAAGACGTTGAAGCCCTCGACGCGGCAGCGGTTCCTGTCGATCGAGTTCGACTTCCCGGCTGCCGCGCAGGAGATCGAGATCGTCTCGGCGGAAAGCGGGCTCTCGAAGGAGATGACCGCGCCACTGGTGCGGCTTGCGGCCAAGTTGCGCGCCTTGAAGGGGCAGGACCTCGAAGAAGGCGTATCGACGCGACTGCTCGTCTATTGTGCGACGCTGATTGCGGCCGGCATGCCGATCGAGCGAGCCATACAGACGTCGCTGATCGAGCCTCTGTCCGATGATGCCGACGTCAAGCGCGGCCTCAACGATCTCGTTGCAGCGGTTTACGGCTGAGGGCAGACCGATGGCGCACATCGAGTTCGAGCTGTGGGAGCCGGAAGAGAGCGTCGGCAAGATCTGGCACG
>CALFEM010000353.1 GCA_937950105.1 uncultured Alphaproteobacteria bacterium
GATCGATCGAGGAGTCCTTCGAAATGACGGCGATCTTGGCGCGGGAACCCGGATCGCGCGCCACCGACTTGATCTCGACGACGCCGTCGTAGATTTCCGGCACTTCCTGGGCGAACAGCTTGGCCATGAACTCGGGCCGCGTGCGCGACAGGAAGATCTGCGGGCCGCGCTGCGTGCGCTCGACGTTGTAGATGAAGGCGCGGATGCGGTCACCGAAGCGGACGTTCTCGCGCGGGATCATCTCGTCACGGCGGATGATGCCCTCGGCGCGGCCGAGATCGACGATGACGTTGCCGTACTCGACGCGCTTGACGGTGCCGTTGACGATCTCGCCGACGCGGTCCTTGTATTCGGCGAACTGGCGATCACGCTCGGCCTCGCGCACCTTCTGCACGATCACCTGCTTGGCATTCTGCGCGGCGACGCGGCCGTATTCGAGGGGGGGAAGCGCCTCGGCGATCAGGTCGCCGATCTTGGCGTCCGGATTGCGCCGCTTGGCATCCTCGAGATTGACCTGCGTGGCGTCGTTCTCGACCACCTCGACCACCGCCAGCACGCGCGACAGACGCGTCTCACCCGTACGCGGGTCGATCTGGCAGCGGATGTCGTTCTCGGCGCCATAGCGCGACTTCGCCGCCTTCTGGATCGCGTCTTCCATCGACTGGAGCACGATCTTGCGGTCGATCGACTTCTCGCGCGCGACCGCATCCGCGATCTGCAGCAGCTCGAGTCTGTTGGCGCTGATACCAGCCATCGCCATGGTCTTATTCCTCCAGCGGATCGAGATCGGCGCCGTCATGGGCCGCCGAGCCCGGTTTTGCCTGTTTCTTCGCGCGCGTCAGCGCTTCACGGATCAGCTCGTCGGTCAGCACCAGCTTGGCGTCGGAGACGAGATCGACCGGAAAGCCGATAACCTGCTTGCCCAGCCCTTCGAGTTCGACCTCGACACGGACCTCGCCATCCTCGAAGCCTTCGACGATGCCGCGCCAGCGCTTGCGGCCGCTCACCGGCTGCCTGAGTTCGATCTTCGCCTCGTTGCCAGCCCACGTCTCGAAATCCGACGGGCGCACCAGCGGGCGATCGATGCCCGGCGACGACACCTCGAGCCGATAGGCGCCCGAGACGACATCGTGCACGTCGAGCAGCGGCGACACCTGGCGCGAGATGGTCTCGCAGTCATCGATGTCGATGGTACCGTCCGGACGCTCGGCCATGATCTGAACGGTCTTGCCATCGCGGCCGGAGATCGTCACGCGCACGAGACGGAACCCGAGATCCACGAGGGCGGGCTCGATGATGCGAGCCGCCTCGGCCTCGAGGCCGGATTCGGTCAAAAATCGTTCGTTGCCAGAGCCTTCGAGGCCTGCCTGCATTCGTGTTCGAGGGTCAGAGAGAGCTGCACCATTCATGACCGCAAATACAAAACAAAAAGAGCGGATCTTGTGGATCCACTCTCAGAGTTGAGATGATCATGAGCAACCCCAAAGTACGCGATGGCGATGCCGCTTGCAAGCGCATTCTGGCCATTTTTCGTTCATCCAGCGCGCCGGAAGCGGAGGTAATAGCGCCGCCGGCCCTCGCGCTCGGCCTTCGCCTCGTAGCGCGTTTCCGGCCAGTCGTCGGGGCGTACGCGCCAGTCGACGGGTGAGGCGGCCTGCCACTCGAACCGCGGCTCACCCTGAAAGGCGATCAGCATGGTGCGGGCGTAATCACCGATGTCGGTGCCGATCCGCAATTCCGCGCCGGGCTTCAGCACGCGCGCGAGCAGGTCGAGCAGATGCGCCGAGACCAAACGGCGCTTGACGTGGCGACGCTTCGGCCACGGGTCAGGAAACAGGATGAAGGCGCGGGCGATCGAGGCCTCTGGCAGCGCGCGCAACAGCGGGCGCACGTCGTCGGCGAGCAGTCTGATGTTGGTCAGGCCATGCGTATCGATCTGGTCGAGCACCTTGACGACACCGTCCTCGAACGGCTCGGCACCGATGAAGCCGACGTGAGGGTTCGCACGCGCCTGCCACACGAGATGTTCGCCACCGCCGAAGCCGATCTCGAGCCAGACCTCGCGCGAGGAACCGTCGAACAGATCGGCGAAGACCCGTTCCGGCGCGGCGGCCATACGTTGCGGATCGACGACGACGCGCGGCAGCAGCGTTTGCATCAGATCGCGCTGCCGGTTGCTCGCCTTGCGCCCGCGCCGCCGTCCGAATGAGCGCAGCTCCGCCGCCACTTCGTGAGCTTCTGATTGCGTTTCGGTTTCGTCGCTATCGTCGCCGATCATGCCCGCCAGCGCTTGCCCTATGCTCCCGTTGCGCGGGTCATACGGCTAGTCGCCACGATTGTCATCCCGGCACTCGTTGCCGGGATCCATGCTTCCACCCGCTCTGCGTCCGGTGGTGACTGGATCCCGGTGACGAGCAGCGGGATGACAGTCGGAGCAACGTACTGCCGGCCCACCTTTACAGCGCCACAATGGCGCGCTAGAAGCCGCGCCCGGACGATACCCGACCGAAGGAGACGAGAGACATGACAGCCATCCAGCCGACGCGCATCGACGCCGTCCGCGATGGCTTCATCGCGGGCAACGCCTCTCTCGCTTTCCAGGGTCACCATGGGCAATTCGTCCTCGACGCCGCAACAGCCGGCGTCACTCTCCGCGCCTGACGCTCACGCAGCGCAGGCTCCGCACGTTCAACTTTTCACCTCCGACACGTCATGGATCGAGGGCGCGGCTCTTGAGCAACTGAACACGACCGCGCGGCTGCCAGGCATGGTCGCGGCCGCGGGCTTCCCCGACCTGCATCCCGGCAAGGGAATCGCGGTCGGCGCCACGTTCGTTTCGCGCGGTCACTTCTATCCGACGCTCGCTGGCAACGACATCGAGATCGGAAGAGCGTCGTGTAGGGAAAGAGTGTAGATCTCGGTGGT
>CALFEM010000354.1 GCA_937950105.1 uncultured Alphaproteobacteria bacterium
TGACGTTGCTGGATGGGGCGGCCGGCGCCCCCACGCTCCAACGTCATCCCGGCCTCCGGGCCGAGACCCAGACAAGTGCATGCAAAGCATTCCGCTGAGCGTCGTTTGCGACCTCGCATGGCTTTGCTCAATGGCAAACCGTGACGTAGCTGGGTCCCCGCCTTCGCGGGGATGACGTTGCTGGATGGGGCGGCCGGCGCCCCCACGCTCCAACGTCATCCCGGCCTTGGGCCGGGACCCAGACATGCCGATGACGCTGCCGGTCTTTTTCAGAAGTAGAGGGCCGCGGCGCCGAGGCCGAGGCCGACGAGCATCATGACGATGCCGGCTATGCCGACGAACTTCGCGAGGAAGAACCCGACGCCGTGCTTGGCGGCGGCGCGGGCGTAGCCGATGCGCTCGGCGTCGTCGCGGATGTGCCCGAACTGGTCGTTGAGCATGTCGGCGGCTTCGGCCTTCACGTCGATGCGGCCGCGGTTCTTGGCGACGCGCCACGCGGCGTCGGCCGCGAGCCCGGTAACGTCATAGCGCCCCGCCCAGCGCATCATCAGGAAACCCAGCACGAGCAGGACGGCGGAAGCCGCAAGAAGATAGGGATGTTGCATCGGTCTGCGCTCCGCGCGTCAGCACTTACGCCGTCTGTTGTTCTTGTTCCAGCCCGGCAACCCAGTCCATGAACTGCTGCTCAGTCAGAATTGCGACCGTCTGTCCCGCTTGTTGCGCTTCCTCTGCCTGCCGATGCTTGGTGCTCTTTTCGACGCCACCGAACTCGTCGGGGTCTCGATGACCGACCACCAACAGCGTGATCTTCTTCGAAAACCCAGTCTTCACTGTACATCCGAGGCTAGACGCCATCCGCGCAAAGCCCATTTTTCCTTCGGTGAAGCTTCCAGTCAGCAGGAGTACGTGGCCGGCGAGTGGTCCGTCCACCTTTCCTTCAAGTGCACATTCCACTTCTTGAGCGAGTTCTTTTCGGCCGGTGTATCTCGCAGCTTGGTTTTGCTTGATCAGGCCGAGCCAGTCCTCGACAGAGGTTTCGGTCTCTTGCATCGCCGCGATGAAGATCTGGGCGCATGCCCAAGCGTCAGCGAGCGCGTCATGGTGGTCAAAAATGATGCCTATTGCGGAAGCGACTGTCGGCAGCTTGTGATTGGGCAGATCGGGCCAGACGTGGCGGGCGACTTCGCAAACGTCGAGCCAACAGCACTGCGGCGGCGCAGCTTCATATTTGGATGCGGCCTGTGTCACCGCATCTTGGTCGAAGTCCGACCAGCTTACGACGCACTGCCCTTCCATACTCGGACGGGTGGCCTGCAGAACTGCAGGAAAGCGCGGAGCCCCAATCACCTGCCGAGGATGGATGCGGTGAATTCCAACATTCCTGCTCTCAAAACCTTCTTCAGGATCGAGCAGCGAAGACCATCGCCATAGTTCGGTGGTTCCGTCAAATGCAACCATGCCGATCTGACAGATGGATGCCCTCGACGCGTTCGCTGTCTCCACGTCGATAGCAACGAAATGGTTGCCCATAGATCGTTCTCCTGCAGCAACGCCAAATATGCGAGCTACACGGAGCGTAGAGGTCAGTCATTCGCAAAGCAAAAGGGACCGGCGCGAAGCCAGTCCCTTTCCACAACTCAAAGGTGACGCCGGATCAGCGCGAGTAGAACTCGACCACCAGGTTCGGCTCCATCTGCACCGGATAGGGCACGTCGGAGAGCGCCGGCACGCGCGTCATCTTCGCCGTCATCTTCGAGTGATCGGCTTCGATGTAGTCCGGCACGTCGCGCTCGGCGCTCTTGGTCGCTTCCATCACCATGGCGATCTCACGCGAGGCCTCACGCACCTCGACGAGGTCGCCGACCTTGAGGCGGAAGCTCGGGATGGTGACGCGGCGGCCGTTGACCTTGACGTGGCCGTGGCTGACGAACTGGCGGGCGGCGAAAACGGTCGGCACGAACTTGGCGCGGTAGACCAGCGCGTCGAGACGGCGCTCGAGCAGGCCGATGATGTGCTCGGAGGTCGAGCCCTTGAGGCGGCTGGCCTCGACGAACACGCGGTGGAACTGGCGCTCGGTCAGCGAGGCGTAGTAGCCCTTGAGCTTCTGCTTCGCCTTGAGCTGCTGGCCGTAGTCCGAGGTCTTGCCGACGCGGCGCTCGCCGTGCTGGCCGGGGCGGCTCTCACGCTTGTTGAGCGGCGACTTCGGGCGGCCCCAGATGTTCTCGCCCATGCGGCGATCGATCTTGTGCTTCGCGGTAACGCGCTTGGTCATTGGATAGCACTCCGTTGTGTATGGGCGCCGCCGCCAGCCTCCCGGCCGGCACGGCGCGTTTGGAGCGCCCCCTCCTCTGCAGCCCCGGAAAGGGACCACCGACAGGCCTCGGCCGAACCATCAGCCGCCGCCACGGGTGCGCAATGAAACGAACGCGGGCCCGAAACGGGGCCCGCGTTGCGTGGTCGTGATACGCGCCTCGGGGCCCGGCGTCAACCCGCCATGACCCGGTCGCGTCCGCCCTCACGGGCGCCAGCGTTACTTCTTCGGCGCTTCCTGCTGCACCTCGGCCGCCGGCTTGGCGCCGTCTCCGGTACCCGCGCCCGCTTCCGGTTCGGCGATCTGCACCTGGGCGATCGGCGGACCGGCCTTGACGTAGGTGGCGATCATCTCCTTGACCTTGGCCGCCTGCTCGGGCGGGCAGGTCGTCACCGGCGCCTTCTTCTCCTCGATCACGACCTGCTTGTCGCCCTGCTTCTCGACCAGCTTGATCTTGCCGGTCAGCAGCATGACGGTCGTCAGGTGGAGCTGCGAGATGTAGATCATCTGCTGCGGCGTCCACTGCTTCTTGTCGGTCTCACGCTTCATCAGCGAGCGGTAGTTCATCACCTGGTCCTCGGCCAGGTTGCAGACTTGGGCGTGCGCGGAAATGCGGCCGACGCGGATGATCTCGCGCGCCACGTCCGCCGGCACCATCACCTCGTCCTTCTTCTTCTTGTCGACCTCGATCACCTCGCCGTTCGGCTTGGTGAAGCGGGCCGGCACCAGCGACCAGGCGTAATCCATGAAGGTCTTGACCGACTTGTCGCTCAGCTCCTGGGCTGCGGCCGGAGCAGCAAGCCCGACGAGCGCGCCCATCGCCAGCACCGCGGCCACGCCCGCCATCGCGCCCCGCGCGCCGCGCGCACCCATAACGATCCCCAAATTCGGCATTCCGCTTCTCCGTCTGCCCGATGCCGGCCCACACCGCCGCCGCATCGCTCGCCCTTCATTTGTTGCTTGCCGGCCCTTGTTCGCGACGGCCGGTTCACCCCGCAGCGCGCCCGGGCCACGCGTGCTGCCGCGCAGCCTCGTGTTGCCCGTCGTACCTCACTGTGCCGCGGCATCGCTCTGCTCAAAACGTGTCTTGAATAAGGCACCCTATGTGGACGACTTGGAGCCTCCCGCCTTGGCTCTGGCGAGAGTGGCAACTATGCCACGAAGGGTGCGCACCTCCTGCGCCGTCAGCGCCATGCGCGAGAACATCGTACGCACGTTTCGGACGACTGCGGGGCGGCGATGGGGCGGATTGAAGAAACCTTGCTCGTCCAGCGCACTTTCGATGTGGCCGAAGAACCCGAGCAGCTCTTCCTTGGTGGCGAGGCGGTCGTCGCCGAGGTTCAGCCCCTCGGCCATCGGCTGCTCGTAGGTCGTCACGCGCCCGAGGCTCTGGCGCGGATCCGTGCGCATCCATTCGTAGCCGAGGATCAGCACCGCCTGCGCCAGGTTGAGCGAGGCGAAGCGGCTGTTGACGGGGACCATCACCAGCGCGTCGGCGTTTGCCACCTCGCTCGTCTCGAGGCCGTTGCGCTCGCGCCCGAACAGGATGCCGACGCGCTCGCCAGCCGCGATCCGGCGGCGCATTTCGGCGATCGCCGCGGCGGGTGTCAGCACCGGCTTCCTCAAATCGCGCTGGCGGGCGGTGGTGGCGGCGAGCCAGTGGAGATCGCCGATCGCCGTATCGAGCGTCGGCACCGCCACCGCGTCGTCGATGATGTAGTTGGCACCCGATGCCGCGATGCGCGCCTTCTCGTTCGGCCAGCCGTCGCGCGGCGCGATGAGGCGCAATTCGTCGAGGCCGAAATTGGCCATGGCGCGCGCCACCATGCCGATGTTGTCGGCGAGCTGCGGTTCCATCAGGATCACGGCCGGGCTCTCGCCGGACCCGTGAAACGCAGAGCCCTGGATGTGCGCGCGGCGGATGCCATGCTGGAGCTTGCGCAGCACGCGACGGGCCCAGAACCAGTAGTTCTCGCCCGACCACGTCTTTTCGAGCGCGGCAAGTGCCGGGGTGTGCAGCGTCGCGGTGCCCTCGCCCGTCAGCCTTACCGTGCCGTCGCCGACCACGATCTCGCGGTGCGCGCGCACGAAATCGTCGAGCGTCGCCAGTCCGAGAGATTCGGTGCGCCGCTTGCAGCCCGCGCAGGTGGCGGTGGTCTGCTCACAGCGCAGCTCCGCACAGTACGTCAGCACGCCGGCCAGCGTGTCGCGCGTCAGCTCCGGTACGGCGAGTTCGGCAAGCCCCTCGTCGATCATGCGGTTGTGGCAGACGTGGACGACCTCGGCGACGCTCCGCCCGCTGCCGGCAAGGCGCGGTTCGCCTGTGTCGGTCTGGATCGCTATGTCGCTCACGGTCACGGGGCTTGTTCTCGTCGGCTTGCGCTGGTTGGCTGGTGTCGCTCCCGCCGGTCATGACGCGCGGGACCGATCGATCACGCGCCATTCCATAGCGGCGGTCCGCGGCGCGGTCACGCCCTTTGCAGGGCCGGTCTCAGGCGCACCCGCAGCGCCGCAGC
>CALFEM010000355.1 GCA_937950105.1 uncultured Alphaproteobacteria bacterium
TCAAGGACCGCGAGGTCGTCATCATCGACGAGTTCACCGGCCGCATGATGCCGGGCCGGCGTTACTCGGAAGGGCTGCATCAGGCGCTCGAAGCGAAGGAGCGCGTGGCGATCCAGCCTGAGAACCAGACCCTCGCCTCGATCACGTTCCAGAACTATTTCCGCCTCTATGGCAAGCTCGCGGGCATGACCGGCACGGCCAATACCGAGGCCAGCGAGTTCATGGACATCTATGGGCTCGACGTGGTCGAGATCCCGACCAACCGCACCATCGCGCGTGCCGACGAGGATGACGAGATCTACCGCACGCATCCGGAGA
This sequence comes from uncultured Alphaproteobacteria bacterium, assembly GCA_937950105.1. Lineage (GTDB taxonomy): Bacteria > Pseudomonadota > Alphaproteobacteria > Rhizobiales > Hyphomicrobiaceae > JAEUMD01. Next base: position 319 of record CALFEM010000355.1, read on the forward strand.
AGCTGTCGGCCATCGTCATGACCATAGCCGATTGCGAGCGCCGCGGGCAGCCGCTGCTGGTCGGCACCGTCTCGATCGAGAAGTCCGAGCAGCTCGCCGCGCTGCTCTCCGACAAGAAGTACATCACCGAACTCGGCGACAAGGTTCTGGCGCAGGCCGCCGACCTGAAGCACGAGCGCGACAAGGACCTGAAGGACTATTTCGAGAGCATCGGCAACCATCTGAAGGACATCGCGCGCAAAGCGAAGTCCGGCGAGCCGATCATCCCGCACAAGGTTCTCAACGCGCGGTATCACGAGCAGGAAGCCAACATCGTCGCGCAGGCCGGCGTGCCCGGCGCCATCACCATCGCCACCAACATGGCCGGCCGCGGCACCGACATCCAGCTCGGCGGCAACGTCGAGTATCGCGTGCGTGACTGGGTCGCCGAGGAACGCGCGCAGGGCCGCGAGCCGGGCGAGAGCGAGATCGCGAAGAAGCAGGCCGAGATCGCCACCGATGTCGGCGAGAAGAAACAGGTCGCGCTCGAAGCCGGCGGTCTCTACGTGCTCGGCACCGAGCGCCACGAAAGCCGCCGTATCGACAACCAGCTGCGCGGCCGCTCGGGCCGTCAGGGCGATCCCGGCCGTTCGAAGTTCTATCTTGCTCTCGACGACGACCTGATGCGCATCTTCGGTTCCGAGCGCATGGACACGGTCGTGCGCACGCTCGGCCTCAAGGAAGGCGAGGCGATCGCGCACCGCTGGATGAACAAGAGCCTCGAGATGGCTCAGAAGAAGGTCGAGGCGCGCAACTTCGACATCCGCAAGCAGATCCTGAAGTACGACGACGTTATGAATGACCAGCGCAAGGTCATCTTCGAGCAGCGCATCGACTTCATGGCGCAGGACGACCTTTCGGAGACCGTCACCGACATGCGCCATCAGGTGGTGCGCGAGCTGGTGGCGCGTCACATCCCCGAGAAGGCCTACGCCGAGCAGTGGGATTCCGAGGGCCTGCAGGAAGCGCTGCGCGGCATCTTCGGTATCGACCTTCCGGTTCCGCAATGGGCCGAGGAAGAGGGGATCGCCGACCAGGAGATCGAGGAGCGCGTGCTCAAGGCCGTCGACGAGAAGGCGGCGGCGAAGGCGGCCGAGATCGGCCCCGATCTCTATCGCGAGATCGAGAAGATGGTGCTGCTGCAGACGCTCGATCATCTCTGGCGCGAGCATCTCGTGACACTCGAGCATCTGCGTCAGGTGATCGGCTTCCGCGCCTATGGCCAGCGCGATCCGCTGAACGAATACAAGAGCGAGGCGTTCGTCCTGTTCGAGGCAATGCTGAACAAGCTGCGCGAGGCGACCACGGGCCAGCTCATGCACGTCGAGCTGACGCCGGGTGGCGAGGAGGGCGGCGGCGGCCGCTTCCTCGAGGCGCACGAGCTGCCGCAGATGGAAGCCCACCACATCGATCCGCTGACCGGCCTCGACGAGTTCGCCATGGCCGATGCCGCCATCGCCGGCAATGCCGCGCTGCTCGACGGTCCGGCGGGTGAGCGCCGCCAGCCCTCGCAGTCGCGCCGCGCCGGCGAGGCCGTGGTGGCGGGCGATCCATCGACGTGGGGCAAGGTCTCGCGCAATGCGCCGTGTCCGTGCGGTTCCGGCAAGAAGTACAAGCACTGTCACGGTAAGCACGAATAGCCGGGCCGTTTGACGCGCGCGAAGCGGCTGGCATCATCGCCAGCCGTTCGGCTCCCCGCGCCGGCTCGTCAACAGGATGGTAGGTAAGGTGCGCGTTCTCGGTCTGGTCGGCCTCACGCACGACAGCGGTCTGGCGCTGCTCGACGACGGCCTGCCGGTGGTCGTTCTCGAAGAGGAGCGGCTCAACCGCGAGAAGCGCACCAAGGCGTTTCCGACGCAATCATTGCTTGCCGCGCTCGGCCCCGATCTCCGCGATCTCGACAGCATCGATGTCATCGCCACGCCGTGGGACGTCGGCCGACTGCGCATGAGCTTCGGCAAGGCGATCCTGAAGGGACTGCCGGCGAGCCTCGCGCTGCTGCTGGAGCGCTCGCACACGCCGCAGCGCAACGAGATCGTGCTGCTCAACCAGTATCTGCGCCGCCGCCTGAAGCGCCTGAGTGGTCGCGCGTCGGTTCCGCGCATCGTCAACGTCGGCCATCACGATTCCCACGCCGCGGTGTTCTTCGTCTCGCCGTTCGACGAGGCGAGCGTGCTGGTCATGGACGGCTTCGGCGACGACAGCGCCACCAGCGTCTACACCGGCGATCACCGCGGACTGAAGCGCCGCTCGCGCACGGACATCTTCAATTCCATCGGCATCGTCTACACGGTCGTCACCGAGTATCTCGGCTTCGGCGGCTTCTCCGACGAGGGCAAGGTGATGGCGCTCGCCGCCTATGGTGACGACAGCCTGGTGGCGAAATTTCGCGAGCTGATACGGCTGGAGCCCGAGGGCCAGTATCGCGTCGACATGTCGTACTTCGACTTCGCGCGGTACGGCGAGCTCAGGCCGATGAAGCGCAAGTTCTACGATGCCTTCGGCCCGGCGCGACAGCCCGGAACGCCGCTGACGGATCGGCACCGCGCCGTGGCGCGCGCGCTGCAGGTGGTGACCGAGGAAGCCGTGCTGCACATCGTGCGGTCGCTCGAACGATTGTCGCCGTCACGCAACCTCATTCTATCGGGCGGCGTCGCGCTCAACTGCGTCGCCAACGGCCGCGTGCTCGAGGAGACGCTGTTCGAGCGCGTCTGGGTGCCGCCGTGCGCATCCGACACCGGCGCGCCGCTCGGCGCCGCGCTCTGGCACTATCACCAGGCGCTCGGGCAGCCGCGCCGCTTCGAGATGATCCATCCCTATTACGGGCTCGGCTACGACGCCGACGCCATCGGTGAGGCGCTGCGGGCCGCTGGCCTCCCCGTCGAGCACCTTGACGCCAAGGCCCTCGTGGATCGCGTCGCCCACGATCTCGCGGCGGGAAAGATCGTAGGCTGGTTTCAGGGTCGCTTCGAGATCGGACCCCGCGCCCTCGGTAACCGCTCGATCCTCGCTGATCCGCGTCGCTCCTCGATGCGTGAGACCATCAACTCGAAGATCAAGCATCGCGAGAGCTTCCGGCCGTTCGCACCGGCCGTGCTCGAGGACCGCGCTGCCGAGATCTTCGACGTGACGCAGCCCGATCCTTTCATGACGCTGGCGCCGCGCGTGCACGCCGACTGGATCACACGCATTCCCGCGGCGGTGCATATCGACGGCACCGGGCGCATCCAGACCGTTCGGCGCGAGGCCAACGAGCGCTATTACGATTTGATCGCGCGGTTCGGCGAGTTGACCGGCGTGCCGGTGCTGCTCAACACCTCGTTCAACCACCACGAGCCGATCGTGGCGACGCCCGCCGAGGCGATCGCCTGCTACCAGCGCACCGGCATGGATGTGCTGGTGCTGGGCGATTGCTACGTGGCGCGCACGCCCGCCGATGCGGCGCTCCCGGCGGAGCGCAGCGCCGAGACGGCGGGACGCTGAAACCGGAGCGCCGCGCCGCGGTTCAATTGAGCGTCCGCTTCGGCCCGCGCATGGGCGCACGCTCGACGAACGTGTCGTCGGCGACATCGCCCTCATCCTCGGCGGCTCCGCGCTCGATCAGGATCGGCCCGTCGTCGTGGCGCGGGGCTGGCGATGTTGCCGCCGCGGCGCCGTGCTTGGCATGATCGTCGCCATGGCCCTGCGTGCCGTCGCCGCCGCGTCCCTTGCCGCCAGGCGAACCACCGCCACCGCCCGATGAGGTCGCGTGGCTCGGGTCACCGTGCCCCGCCAGGCGATCCGACAGCGCCAGGAAGACGCTCGAGACGACGAACACGACGTGAATGATGACCAGCCACATCAGGTCGCGGTCGGACACCTTTTCGATGGTCATGAACTGCTTCAGCAGCTGGATCGCGGAGATGGCGACGATCGACGACAACAGCTTGAGCTTCAGACCGCTGAAATCGATCTTGCCCATCCACTCCGGCCAGTCGCGGTGATCGCCGTGATCGATGCGCGAGACGAAGTTCTCGTAGCCCGAGAAGATGACGATGATGATGAGGGAGCCCGTGAGTGCGAGGTCGACCAATGCCAGCACGCCGAGGATCACTTCGCTCTCGGTTGCCGTGAAGGCGTGCGTGGCGATGTGGAACAGCTCGGCGAGGAACTTGATCAGCAGCACGATCAGCGAAGCCGCTAATCCGAGATAGAACGGTGCCAGCAGCCAGCGGCTCGAGAACAGCACATTTTCCAGCAGGGCTTCGAAGCGGGGTGGCAGCTTGGTCGGGTCGCTCATAGTCGCAGCTTTCTTGTCGTTGGCGGTGCGCGCCGTGCCTGATGTCGTGCGTGCTCGCCTGTCTGACTTTCACCCGCATCGGTGGGTCGCCATCCCTGCCGCACAGGTGGCGCTGAACGGGCATGAGGAAGGGATGAAGCCCCCGCCGCATCTATCGCATGCGGCTTCGACCGGCGACAAGATGGAGCATCACGC
>CALFEM010000356.1 GCA_937950105.1 uncultured Alphaproteobacteria bacterium
TGCCGACCTCGGGCGAGGTCAGGATCGAGGGCCGCCGCGTCGATGCGCTGAGCGAAGGCGAGCGCGCGCATCTGCGCCTGTCGCTGCTCGGCTTCGTGTTCCAGTTCCATTCCCTGCTGCCGGAGTTCACCGCGCTCGGCAATGTGCTGCTGCCGATGCGGGCGCTGGGCCGCCTCGACGAGCTGGCGATGGAGACGCGCGCGCGATCGCTGCTCGAATCGCTCGGTCTCGCCGAGCACGCCCACAAGAAGCCGGGGCAGATGTCGGGCGGACAGCGCCAGCGCGTCGCCATCGCCCGCGCGCTCGCCAACGAACCGCAGGTGATCCTCGCCGACGAGCCGACCGGCAACCTCGACTCGCACTCGAGCGAGCAGGTGCTCGGCATTTTCCGCCGGCTGGTCGACGAGACCGGCCGCGCCATCGTCATGGTGACGCACGACATGGACCTTGCGGCGCGCGCCGACCGCCAGGTGCGCATCGTCGACGGCCGCATCGTGTGAGCAGAGCAGCGCCATCTTGACGAGAGGTCGGGCGAGAAACTGCGTTCCCGGGTGCGGCGGCGCGCCGCGCACAAACCGCATCAGCACTGATAATCGTCAGGCATTCTTTTGATGCGTCGCAAGACTTGGACACAATCTAAATGTGAGCCTTTGTCTCGTTCGGAGGTCTTGTGGTGCGGGTCCGTATCGGCGCCGGTGACAAGGCCATTTCGCGAGGGGATTTACGAATGACCGCCAGGATTGCGTCACTGCTGATGGCTGCGAGCGTCTCTGCCGTTGCCGCCATTTCATCCGCTTCGACGGCCGCTGCACAGGAGCCGATCCAGCCGATCGCGCCGCCGAAGAGCATCAACATCGGCATGGTCGAACTCGGCAAGAAGCTCTACTTCGACCCGCGTCTGTCGAAGTCCGGCTTCATCTCGTGCAACTCGTGCCACAACCTGTCGATGGGCGGCTCGGACAACATCCCGACCTCGATCGGCGACAAGTGGCAGCGCGGCCCGATCAACGCGCCGACGGTGCTGAACTCGAGCCTCAACGTGGCGCAGTTCTGGGATGGTCGCGCCGCCGACCTCAAGGCGCAGGCCGGCGGCCCGATCGCCAACCCCGGCGAGATGGCGTTCACGCATACGCTGGCGCTCGACGTGCTGGCGTCGATCCCGGCCTACGTCCGCGAGTTCAAGCAGGTATTCGGTACGGAAAAGATCGACATCGACCAGGTGACCACGGCCATCGCCGAGTTCGAGAAGACGCTGGTGACGCCGAATTCGCGCTTCGACCAGTGGCTGCTCGGCAAGCAGGACGCGCTGTCGCCGAAGGAACTCGCGGGCTACGACCTGTTCAAGGAATCGGGTTGCGTCGCCTGCCACAACGGACCGGCCGTGGGTGGCGCGTCGTTCCAGAAGATGGGCGTCGTCGAGCCCTACAAGGCGACAAGCCCGGCGGAAGGCCGCTCGGCCGTCACCGGCAAGGATGCCGACCGCTTCAACTTCAAGGTGCCGACGCTGCGTAACGTCGAGATGACCTATCCGTACTTCCACGACGGCGCCGCCAACACGCTGACCGAGGCGGTCGACACCATGGGCCGGCTGCAACTCGGGCGGAAGTTCACCGACGAGGAGAACGCCAAGATCGTCGCCTTCCTGAAGACGCTGACGGGCGATCAGCCGAGCTTCATGATGCCGATCCTGCCGCCCTCGGCGGATGCG
>CALFEM010000357.1 GCA_937950105.1 uncultured Alphaproteobacteria bacterium
TACTGGCGCCGCCGATTCACGCCGCGCGTAAAGGACGCGCGACGATCGGGGCGCGGCCTTACTGGCGCCGCCGATTCACGCCGCGCGTAAAGGACGCGCGACGATCGGGGCGCGCTCCGATCGCCCGAGCCCTTCTCGACGGCGTCTACCGGCAGCGCAACCGCATCGGCAGCGCAAACCGAACATCGGCAGATTTCCGGTTGCGTGGTAGGGTGCTGCCATGCTCGCTCGCAAGCCCGACAGGCCGCACCGGCCCGCCACCTATGCCGATCTCGAGGCGCTGCCCGCCAACATGGTGGGGCAGATCCTGTTCGGCGCGCTGCACGCCCACCCGCGCCCAGCACCGGCGCACGCCCGGGCCACCTCTCGTCTCGGAGCTGAACTCGACGGCCCGTTCGACCGCGGACGCGGTGGTCCCGGCGGCTGGATCGTTCTGGACGAACCCGAATTGCATCTCGGCCCGCACGTGGTCGTGCCCGACATCGCCGGATGGCGCCGCGAACGCATGCCGCGCCTGCCCACGACGGCCTACATCGAGACGCCACCGGACTGGGTGTGCGAGGTGCTTTCCCCCTCCACCGCGCGCATCGATCGCACCGACAAGCTCGCCATCTATGCATCTTTCAGCGTTGGCCACGTCTGGCTGGTCGATCCCGACGCGCGCACGCTCGAGGTGTTCGAACTGCACGCGGGCCGCTGGCTCCTGCACAGCACCTACAAGGACCGCGATTCCGTGGCCGCGCCGCCGTTCGAGGTCCACACCTTCACACTCGACGTGCTGTGGCCCGACGCCGAGCTGCCGGCTTGATCGGCATCGCGCCCTTTCGATCTCCGCAAACGAAGAAGGCCGGTCGCACAGGACCGGCCTTGTCGTCGTGGCCGGCAGCGCATTCGCACGAGCGCGCCGGCAGAGCTGATTTACCCCCTACTTGGGGGATGCGCGGGTTTGAGACGCCAGAGAAGCACGAACCAGGCCGGATCGAACTGCAACGCACGGACGCACTTTGCGAACAGATCGTTCAGCAACGGGACCAGACTTGGATGAAGGCGTCTTGGCATCAGCCACTCCATCGTCGTGTGCAGGCCGCTGGCGGCGAGCTCTGTGGCTCACTGCCGCGCTCGGGATGTCCGCTACACGCGGTCCGCCGGGCGCCGAGGAGTGCCCGGGCGGCGAAAGGTGACATCGAGAGCGACTGGTTTGGCGGCGGTCCAGGATGAGGCGTGAGCGTGCGCGACGAGAACTGGCAGACGATCCCCCTGGCGGCCTCATCCATGCCCGCCTCACGTCTGCCATCGGCTGGTCGCCGGCCGGAACCGGCAGAACCGTCTCTCGTCAAGGGCGGCATCCTCCTGCCCTGACTCGCGCACCCGGCGGGGAACCGGCATCACGCCGGCTCGCGGCCGATGGTTAAGAATTTCCTAACCACACATTGAAGGTAAGTGATTCGCACGACAGCGCGACGACTGTCTCGGCCATCTTCTCGCGTTGCATCGCAACCTGTGACGCGGCGCAACAGTGTTTGTTGGCGCTGCCGATTCACGCTTGGAGTTTGGCGCTGCCGATTCACGTCGCGCGTGAAAAGACGCGCGACGATCGGAGCGCGGCTTGGCGCTGCCGATTCACGCTTGAAGCTTCGCGCTGCCGATTCACGTCGCGTGAAAGGACGCGCGACGATCGGAGCGCGGCTTGGCGGACCCAGCGCCCCGATCGCCCGAGCGCCTATCAGCGAGGGCGTGAATCGGCGGCGCCTGCGGCGAAACTCGCGCCGAGGCGCTGCATCAGGCCGAGGTACTCGGGGAAGCTGGTGGCGATCATCGCGGTGTCGTCGACCGTCACCGGCTGCTCGCTGGCGAGGCCAAGCGTCAGGAAGGCCATGGCGATGCGGTGATCGAGGTGCGTCGCCACCGTGCCGCCACCGCGCACCGGCCCGCCCGTGCCATGCACGATCAGCGTGTCGCCTTCGACGTCGGCGGCGACGCCATTGACGTGTAGACCGGCCGCCGTCGCGGCGAGACGGTCGCTCTCCTTCACCTTCAGCTCGGCAAGGCCGTGCATCACCGTATCGCCGACGGCGAAGGCGGCGACCGCCGCCAGCACCGGGTATTCGTCGATCATCGACGGCGCCCGCTCCGGCGGCACCACGACGCCCCTCAGTTTTGAAGCCCCCGCGCGGATGTCGGCGATCGGCTCGCCGTTCTCCTCGCGCAGGTTGAGCAGCGTCACGTCGCCACCCATCTCCTGAAGCGTGGTGTAGAGGCCCGTTCGCGTTTCGTTGACGAGTACGCCCTCGATCGTCACGTCCGAGCCCGGCACCAGCAGCGCCGCGCAAACCAGGAAGGCCGCCGACGACGGATCGCCCGGCACGACCACGTCGCGGCCGCGCAATTCCGCGTCGCCCTTGACCGTGATGTGGGTCTTGCCGTCCTTTTTTTCCGCGCGCACCTCGGCGCCGAAGTAACGCAGCATGCGCTCGGTATGATCGCGCGTCGCCTCCGCCTCGATCACCGTGGTTTCACCGGCCGCATGCAGGCCAGCCAGCAGGATCGCACTTTTCACCTGCGCCGACGGCACCGGCAGCTCGTAGACCATGGGGGTGAGCGCATCGCTGCCGCGCACGGTCAACGGCAATGTCTCGCGGTCGTCCTCGATCTCGAGTCCCATCTTCTTCAACGGGCCGAGCACGCGCCGCATCGGCCGCCGCGACAGCGAGGCATCACCCGTCATGGTGACGCGCACCGGATTTCCGGCGATGACGCCCATCATCAACCGCGTACCGGTGCCGGAATTGCCGAAGTCGATGGGGCCCGCGGGCTGGCTCAGGCCGCCGACGCCGCGCCCCTTCACCACCCAGGTGTCGCCTTCCTTGTGCGCGGGGGCGCCGAGCGCGGTCACGGCTCGCGCGGTGTTGATCACGTCCTCGCCCTCGAGCAGGCCGGTGATGCGCGTGGTGCCGGTGGCGAGCGCGCCGAACATGAGAGCGCGGTGCGAGATCGACTTGTCACCCGGGACCTTGACGGTGCCGGCGAGGCGGGAAGCGCGAACGGTGGTCAGCGGACGGGGCGTTTGATGGGACAAGGCGGGCCTGATGCAGGTTGG
>CALFEM010000358.1 GCA_937950105.1 uncultured Alphaproteobacteria bacterium
AAGGGCTTCGAGCACGACCAGGCCAAAGGTATCGGTGCGGCTCGGGAATACGAATACGTCCGCCGAGGTGTAGAGCGCCGAGAGTTCGGCTCCCTCCTTGCGGCCCGTGAACGTCACGCTCGGATAGCGCCGTCGGAGTGCGTCAAGGTGCGGCCCGTCGCCGACCACCAGTTTGTCACCAGGCAGCGCGGCGTCGAGGAAGGTCTCGATGTTCTTCTCGCGCGAAACGCGGCCGACATAGAGAAACACGTGGCGTTCGTTCGGCGGTCGCTCCGGTGAGGGCTTGAACAGTTCGCAATCGACACCACGGGACCAATGCATGAGGCGCGAGAAGCCGTGTTTGCGCAGCTCTGCCTCGAGCGACGCCGTCGCGACCATGACGCCGGCGCTGCGGTCGTGAAAACGGCGTGCCAGTGCGTAGATCCAGGACTCGGGCAGCCCAAGCAGGCGGTTCGCGTATTCGGGAAACTTCGTGTGATAGCTCGTGGTGAACGGTCGGCCGCACCTGAGACATGCATGGCGTACGCTCCAGCCGACCGGGCCTTCGGTGGCGATATGAATCCAGTCGGGTGCGAAGTCGCGGATGGCCGCCTCGACGATGCTGTTACGCGGCACCGCGAGAGAGAGTCCCGGGTAGAGAGGAAACGGGACGCGCGCGAAACGCTGCGGCGTCAACAACGCAACGTCGACGCCGCGCCGGACAAGTTCCGTTTCGAGCCGGGCGAGCGTCGTCACTACGCCATTGACCTGTGGACGCCAGGCGTCGGTGGCGATCAGAATTCGCATCAGGCGGCGACCGGCACAGTGGCAGCAGCGACGGACTCAGCGCCATGGGTGCGCACACCCCAGCGGATCAGACGCATCTCGCCCGCCTGCGTTTCGACGATCGCTGTGCAGCTTTCGACCCAGTCGCCGCAGTTGAGATAATGCACGTCGCCGATCATGCGGTCGGCGGCGTGATGGATGTGGCCGCAAATGACGCCATCGACACCCTTGTGGCGCGCCGCCTCGCAGAGGTTCTCCTCGAACTCGCCGATGAAATTGACAGCTGTCTTGATGCGCAGCTTGAGGTAAGCGGAGAGCGACCAGTAGCCGAGGCCGAGATGACGGCGCAGCCAGTTGAGAGGTCGATTGGTCCACAGCGCCAGTTCGTAGGACCGGTCGCCGAGAAAGGCGAGCCACTTGGCATAGCGCACTACGACGTCGAACTCGTCGCCATGCATGACGATATAGCGGCGGCCGTCGGCGCGCGTGTGGATCGTGTCGCGTACGAGTTCGATACCACCGAACCTCGAGCCGCAATAATCGCGCAGCGCCTCGTCGTGATTACCCGGGACGTAGACGATACGGGTTCCCTTGCGGGCCTTGCGGAGCAGCTTCTGCAACACGTCGTTGTGCGACTGGTGCCAAGCCGGGCCGCGCCGGACCTTCCAGAAATCGATGATGTCGCCGACGAGGTAGATGACGTCGGCCTCGTTGTCGCGCAGGAAATCCAGCAGCGCCGGAGCCTGAGCCGAGCGCGTGCCCAAGTGAAGGTCTGAAATGAAAATGGCTCGATGCTTCCAAGCCACACCGCGGTCGTTGTTCATCCGCGCCCCCGATCACCCTGTGTAGATGGCGCAGAGAGACCAGAGTCATATTTCAATGCTGTGACGGGCGGTATTTACCCTCAGGTGTCGCCGAGGTGCTTGCGGTGGACGAAGCGGCGGCGCTCAGTGGGCCGCAGGCGGCGGATGCGGGTGACGCCGTGCCCGCGCCCGCACCTGGCGCGCAACAGGGCCTCCGCGCGGGCGCTCGCCGGTCCAGTCGCGATCGCGGCGCCTCGGCAGCAGCAGGCGGCGCCGCCGTGCGCGAACAGCCCGCCGATCAAGGCGAGCAGTCGCTCGAGTTCGCGTTCTCGGATGGAGAGCGCACGCATGTGGTCGAGCGTGTTGACGAGATAGTCGAGGTTGACGCCGGAGATGCCGCGCGCCGCGCTGATGAGACGAGCCTGGGCGGCGAGCGGCAGGCGGCCGACGTAGCTCGGATGCGCGCGCTCGACGAGATAGGCGACGGCGCGAACGATGCGCGGCGGTTGCCCCTCGATCTCGGCCGGCACACGGACTTCGCGGTAGACTCCGTTGACCTGTTCGCGCCCCCTCAGATAGGCGAGCGTGGCGCGTGCGGCGGTGGCCGGCACGCGATACGCGATGCCATCGCAGACGCCGCCGCCGTCGAGGCCGAGCACGAGGCCGGGCCTCAGCGGCGATCCGCGATGGTGGACCGAGGTGACGCAGAAGCGGCGCGAATAGCCGGTGACGCGCGCGCGCACCGCTTCCTCGAAGGCAAAGCCCGGTCGCCACATCAGCGAGCCGTAGGCGAACACCCAGAGGTCGCCCGTCTCTGCGGTGCGATCATGCGCCGATGCGTTCGCTGGCGGCCGTGCCATCGGCATCCTCGCGCGTCAGCTTGCCGGGGGCTTGGCCGCAGGTGGCGCGGCGCGGCCGAAGTCGGGTGCGGGCGTGTCCTGTCCCGCCTGGATGATGCCGCGGCGGATCGCGCGCGCATCCTCGAACATCCGGAACAGCGTGTCGCCGTCACCGAAGCGGATCGCCCGCTGCAGCTGCACGAGATCTTCGGTGAAGCGGCCGAGCATCTCCAGCACCGCCTGGCGATTGTTGAGAAACACGTCGCGCCACATGGTCGGATCGGAGGCGGCGATGCGCGTGAAATCGCGAAAGCCGCCGGCCGAGAACTTGATCACCTCGCTGTCGGTGACGCGCTCGAGGTGCGCTGCCGTGTTGACGATGTTGAAGGCGATCAGATGCGGCAGGTGGCTGGTGATGGCGAGCACCATGTCGTGATGCTCCGGCGTCATGATCTCGACGTTGGAGCCGAGCGCGCGCCAGAATGCGGCGAGCTTTTCGGTCGCTTCCGCGCGCGCCCCCTGCGTCGGTGTCAGGATGCACCAGCGGCCGTCGAACAGCGAGGCGAAGCCGGCCTCGGGGCCGGACTGCTCGGTGCCGGCGATCGGGTGGCCGGGAATGAAGTCGACGCCCTCGGGAACATGCGGTGCGATGTCGGCGACGACGGCGGCCTTGACCGAGCCGACGTCGGTCAGGATAGCGCCGGGCGCGAGGTGCGGCCCGATCGCTGCGGCGATTCTTGCGTAGGTGCCGACGGGCGAGCAGAGGATGACGAGGTCGGCACCGCGCACGGCGTCGGCCGGATCGGCGTACGCCTGGGTGACGAGCCCGAGATCGAGCGCCTTGGCGCGTGTCGCCGCCGTTGCCGAGGCGCCGACGATCTCGCGTGCGAGACCGCCGTGGCGGCGGATGGCGTGGCTGATCGACGAACCGATCAGGCCGATGCCGATCAACGCGACGGAATCGAACATCGGCGCGGACGCGGATGTGCGTGCTCCTGCCATCAGCGTTTGTCCGCCATGAAGGCCGCGAGCGCTGCGACGACCTTGCGGTTCTCGTCCTCGGTGCCGACGGTCAGGCGCAGGCAATCGCCGAGGCCGTAGCTCGCCACCATGCGCAGGATGAGCCCTTGCGATTTGAGGAACGCATCGGCATCCGCCGCCGTGTTGCCCGGTGTCTTCGGGAAGTGGATCAGCAGGAAGTTGGCGACGCTCGGTGTCACCACGAGGCCGAGCTTGCCGATCTCGGCCTCGAGCCACGGCAGCCAGCGCTCGTTGTGCACGGCAGCCGCCTCGACGTGGGCGATGTCCTGCATGGCGGCGACCCCCGCCGCGATGCCCGCGGTCGAGACGTTGAACGGCCCGCGGATGCGGTTCAGAACGTCGGCGATGGCCGCGGGGCAATAGGCCCAGCCGAGGCGCAGCGCCGCGAGCCCGAAGATTTTCGAGAACGTCCGGGTCATCACGGTGTTGTCGGTCGTGGCGACCAATTCGATGCCGGCCTCGTAATCGTTGCGGCGCACGTATTCCGCATAGGCGCCGTCCAGCACCAGTACGATGTCGCCGCGCAGCCCTGCGCGCAGGCGGCGTACCTCGCTCATCGGGATATAGGTGCCGGTCGGGTTGTTCGGATTGGCGATGAACACCATGCGCGTCTTGGCGGTGACGCGCGCCAGGATCGCATCGACGTCGGTCTTCAGGTCGCGCTCCGGCGCCACCACCGGCGTCGCGCCGTTGGCGAGAATGGCGATGCGGTAGACCAGAAAGCCGTGCTCGGTGTAGATCGCTTCGTCGCCGGGGCCGAGATAGGCGTGCGCCAGCAGGCTCAGCAATTCGTCCGAACCGGAGCCGCAGACGATGCGCGCCGGGTCGAGGCCGTAGCGATGGCCGATCGCGTTGCGCAACGCGGTCGCCTGCCCGTCGGGATAGCGCTCGAGGTGTGCCGCCGCGTCCTTGAAGGCCGCGATGGCTTTCGGGCTCGCCCCGAGCGGCGTCTCGTTGGAGGACAGCTTCACCGGCTTGATGCCGCCGGGCAGCTTGCTCTCGCCCGGCACATAAGCCTCGATGTCGAGGATGCCGGGCTTCGGGCGCGGAAGGGGAGCGTTCATCTGGCACACGTCTTTCGGGCTTGCGGGCTGCCGCAGCGGCGGCGCGGGGCAGTGATAAACGACCCCTGCCGAGGATGCAAAGCAGACCACCGAGACCCTGACCGCCGTCGCCGTCTCGCCCTTGACGCCCGCCCGCCCGCTCCGATATTGAAAAGCATCGTCGTGGTGATTTGGCCGGCCGGCTTGCAGCCACGTTAAACAACTCGCTAAAATGGCCGTGCGCGACCGATCAGCGGTTGAGCCCGGCCATCCGGGCAAAGCCCGCGGGATCGGTCGTTTCGTTTCGATCGCCCGCCGTGCCTGCCCGAACTGGAGGCACACTGATGGCGGCGGCGACGTCTCCCCTGATCCCGACCGGCAGCCTGACGCCGGAGACCGTCAACCGCCTGCGCGAGGCGTGGACGCCGTCCAGCAAGGTCGTGCAGTTCGATGCGCCACTGAACCTCGACAGCGGCGCCAGCCTGCCGCAGTTCCAGATCGCCTACGAAACCTGGGGTACGCTCAACGCCGACCGCAGCAACGCCGTGCTCGTCTGTCACGCGCTGACGGGAGACCAGTACGTCATCGGCAAGAACCCGGTGACCGGCAAGCCGGGCTGGTGGGAGACGCTGCTCGGCCCCGGCGAGCCGATCGACACCGACCGCTATTTCGTCGTCTGCTCGAACATCCTCGGCGGCTGCATGGGCTCGACCGGGCCGGCCTCGATCAACCCGGCCACCGGGCAGCCCTACGGCCTCGACTTCCCCGTCATCACCATCGGCGACATGGTCGAGGCACAGGTGCGCCTGATCGACCATCTCGGCATCGACAAGCTGTTCGCGGTCATCGGCGGCTCCATGGGCGGTATGCAGGTGCTGGAGTGGTGCGCGCGCTATCCTTCGCGCGTGTTCGCGGCGCTGCCGATCGCCACCGCTCCCTGCCATTCCTCGCAGAACATCGCCTTCCACGAGGTCGGACGTCAGGCGGTGATGGCCGATCCCGACTGGCGGCGCGGGGAGTATCTGGTGCAGGGCACGATCCCGAAGAACGGCCTCGCAGTGGCGCGCATGGCGGCGCACATCACGTATCTGTCGGAGGAAGCGCTGCAGAAGAAGTTCGGCCGCAACCTGCAGGATCGCGCGGTCCGCACCTTCTCGTTCGACGCCGACTTCCAGGTGGAAAGCTACCTCCGTTACCAGGGCTCGACGTTCGTCGATCGCTTCGACGCCAACAGCTATCTCTACATCACGCGTGCGATGGACTACTTCGATCTCGCCGCCGAGCATGGCGACGTGCTGGCCAATGCGTTCCGCAACACGCCGACGCGCTTCTGCGTCGTCTCGTTCACGTCCGACTGGCTTTACCCGACGCGCGAGAGCCGCGAGATCGTGCACGCGCTGAATGCGGTCGCGGCCAACGTGTCGTTCGTCGAGATCGAGAGCAACAAGGGCCACGATGCGTTCCTGCTCGAGGAGCCGGAGTTCTTCGCCACCGTGCAGGGCTTCATCGACGCGGCAGCACGTCATCGCGGCCTGATCCACGGGAGGCGCACATGAGCGCTGCGACGCAAACGGCGGCCACGGCGCATGGAACGCATCATCACGCGCCTGCGCTGCGCGCCGATCACCTGCTGATCGCCGAGATGGTGCGGCCGGGGTCGCGCGTGCTCGACGTCGGCTGCGGCGACGGCGCCCTGCTGCAACTGCTGGAGGACACCAAGGGCGTCGACGGGCGCGGCATCGAGCTGTCGCGCGAGCGCGTCAACGCCTGCGTGGCACGCGGCCTCTCCGTGATCCAGGGCGACGCCGACCGCGATCTCGCCGACTATCCCGACGACGCCTTCGACTATTCGATCCTGAGCCTCACCATCCAGGCGACGCGCCAGCCGAAGACCGTGCTCGAGAACCTGCTGCGCATCGGCCATCGCGCCATCGTCTCGTTCCCGAACTTCGGCCATTGGCGCATCCGCTCGCAGCTCATGTTCACCGGCCGCATGCCGATCACGCCGAACCTGCCCGAGCAGTGGTACGCGAGCCCCGACGGGCACCTCTGCACCATCAAGGATTTCGCCACGCTGGTCGGCCAGATCGACGCCGAAGTGGAGGACGCGTTCTCGTTCAACGCGCGCGGGCGGCGCATGGGCGTCAAAAGCTCGCTCGGCCTGCAGAACCTGTTCGGGGAAAAGGCCGTGTTCCTGCTGAAGCGCCGCGGCAAGGTGTGACGGCGGCGCTTCACGACGCGAGCAGGGCGGCAGATCGGCCATTCGTTAATCATGGTTTATAAAGTGCTACCGCAACTTGGGGTGCGCGATTAATCTCGGCTTTGAGCCGCCGGACACCCCACCCGTCCGGCGCGCCAAGGAGGCCAGTATCCATGCGTAATCCGAGATCGATCCTCGGCGCGGCGATCGCCGCCGTTGCCCTTTGTGGCGCGGCGCTGCCTGCCGCCGCCGGTACCACCCGCATCGAGACGCGCCCGTTCTACGGTGCCGTCGTCACCATCGAGGAAGGCGTGCGCGTGTTCCGCCCGCTGCCGAACACCGACCGCGTCATCATCAATCCGGGCGGGCAGACGCCGCTGTCGCTCGGCTTCAACGAGACCTACGTCAACGAGCGCAACTACAACTACAATTACAACTCGACCGAAAGTGGCGGCGGCGGTCGCGGCGGCGTTCCCTACGGCGTCGGCGGCTTCTATGGCTACGGCCACGGCAAAGGGCACCACGGCGGCCGCAACGGCGGCCAGCACTACGGCGGAGGCATGCCGGGTCGTGGCGTGCGCTGACTGCTGGCGTGGGCCGCGAGCAAGAATGGGCTTCGTAGTCACAGCTTGAGAGCGTCCAGTTCGCGCTTCCGATGGGGGCGCAAGCGCAAATGCACTTTTGGTCACACGCGATCGGGCTCTCTCGGCTTGAGGCGCGAGGCTGACATCGCTACGAGTTGGCGGGCGTGGTTGGGTGAACCCTGGCTGCGCCTTTGCCTTGTTTGCGACGACGCACCGGGCCATCCGACACATGCCGCGCTACCGCATCACCATCGAGTATGACGGCACGCCGTTCGTCGGCTGGCAGCGCCAGGCCGCCGGCGTCAGCGTGCAAGGCGCCATCGAGGATGCCATCCACGCCTTCTGTGGCGAGCGGGTGACGATCCGCGCGGCCGGGCGCACCGATGCGGGCGTGCACGCCACGGCGCAGGTGGCGCATTTCGATCTCGACCGCGCGCGCGACCCGTTCGTCATCCGCGCGGCCATCAACCAGCACCTGAAGCCGCGCCACGCCGTGGTGCTGGAATGTGCCGGGACGGCGGCGGATTTCGACGCGCGGTTTTCCGCGACCGCGCGCCACTATCTCTACCGCATCCTCAATCGCCGCGCGCCGCCGGCTCTCGACGCACACCGCGTCTGGTGGGTGGCGATCGACCTCGACGCAGGCGCCATGGCAGAGGGTGCGGCGCATCTTATCGGCCGCCACGACTTCACGACGTTTCGCGCCGCGCAATGCCAGGCGTCATCACCTCTACGCACGCTCGACCGGCTCGATGTGACGCGCGATGGTGACGTGATCGAGATCCGTGCGTCGGCGCGCTCGTTCCTGCATCATCAGGTGCGCTCGATGGTCGGCAGCCTGAAGTACGTCGGCGAGGGCAAGTGGCGTCCCGAGGACATGGCCCGTGCTCTGGCGGCGCGCGACCGCAAGGCGTGCGGCGTCGTGGCGCCCGCGAGCGGCCTCTACCTCATCGGCGTCGACTACGGCGCACGCAGTGCTGGCGCTAACGACCAAGACGGCGATTGAGTGGCGCGAGCAATGGTACCTCAGGCCGGGTAATCGAACGTCCGCATGTCCTGACGGCGCTTGCCCTTGACATGACTAATCTGGCGCTGATCCATGCGTATTCAATATTGCTGCGAATCTAGGATGGAGTCTCTGATGTACGGACTGATCGGATTCGTTATAGCCGTGTTTGTGCGCGACATGCGACTCGGGTTCGTGCTCATGGTAGCTTTCTGCGGGCTATCAGCAGTTGCGGCGTCAATGATGCTAGATATCCCGGCTCTTCGTGCCGTGCCGCTCGCCCTACTCTCCGGTGCAGTTTGGTTCGGAATCGGCCACGTCGTTGTGAGGGCTTTAGACAGCCTTGAGGTTTGGTTCCAGCGACGCATCGTGGCGCAGACAAAACAATCGCGTTAATTGTTCTGGATCGATCGCTCTGACCTCAAGAGGCGCTACGACTTTGGAGTTGGTGAATACCTGGTGCGCGTAACGGCGCGACGCCCTTGCAATCGAACGGCTTGATTGTTCAATAGCTGTACTCGGCATGAAGCACCCGCTCGCAAACCGGAACGCTCGAGATGACAACGGGGACGCTCAAACAGGCCATACAGCAGCAGCGTCAGGAGCTGACGGCTCGGCTCGGCGCCAGCATGCGTGCCCTCGCAGGCAGATGCCGCGATGTCTTTGCCGATCGCGCCGCCGTCGAGGCGATACTCGCCGCCGAACTCGCCGGAATGCCGCATTGCAAGCATCTCTTCGCGCTCGACGCGCACGGCCGCCAGTTCGTCGACAACATCACGCGCGACGGACGTGATCCGTCCCACTTCGGACGCGATCGCTCGCGCCGGCCCTATCTCGAGGGTGTCGTCGGCAGCACGGATTTCAAGCTGTCGGAAGCCTACATCAGCCGCAACCGCAAGCGGCCGATGCTGACGGCGGTGCAGGTGGTGC